>JACZWD010000071.1 GCA_022572335.1 Pseudomonadota bacterium | reverse complement strand
AACCGGAGCCGCCACGGATTGGGCCAAGTTCCCCGCCGTGGCCGTAGTCGTGGTGAACCCGGATATCCGGTCCACCGGCCCGAAAACCCGATTGGCGATGCCCACATGCCGGCTCCCAGCGCCACGTTGGAAACGCGCTGTGCGATGGCGCACCCCCCGTTGATGGCCCTGTTATGGAGGTTTAGTTCCAGGGCCGGGTTGACAAGCTGAAAATCGGCGCCGTCATAAATCAGTATGGCCACATGCCCCGCTGGCAAATCACCGGCCTGAAGGCCCCGCCCGTTGGCCCGCTTGATGGCCTTGGCCCCCACCCCGTTCGCGTTAATCGTGCTCGCGCCCGTGTTGGTATTGGCGACCTTCATGCGGATCCCCATCCCCTGGGCATAAGCCGTGATGACCGGGGCGAGGGTCACCACATAGGCGTCGGCCGCGCCGGTGTCGGCGGCGTAGGGTTGATCGAAAACCTTTTTGATGGCGGCCTTCAACTGGGTGTTGGTGCCCTTGACCAGCACGATCCCCGCCTGTTCGATCACGTAGACGATTTCTTCCTGGACGGCGTTGAGCCAGTCGTCGTCCACCACGGTTCCCGGAGTGCCGCCCACCGGGTCCTGATCGACAAACAAATTCGCGGCGTGATTCGGGGCGTCTGTTCTGTGCATCTTGCCTCTAGGTCGTGAAGTTGAAACTCAGCTTGGTATGGGCCTGCCTGACGCGGTTCAGTTCGCATTGCAGGCGGCCCGTATCGAAGCTCCCCAACGGGTCGCCGGCCACCGCCCGCGCCACGGTCTCCGGCGTGGCGTGGGCGACCTGGGCATGGCCGACGGCGACCACCGGCGCCTTGTCGCAGCCGCCCATGCACGGGGCGCGCACCACCCGCACGTCGGAGCCCAGGGTCCCGGGCAACCGTTGAAGAAGGCTTTGCGCGCCCATCATCTCGCAGGTCAGGCTGTCGCAGACCCTGACCGTGACCTCCGGCGGCGGCGCCTCCCCCTCCCGCACCACGTCGAAATGGGCGTAGAAGGTGGTCGTCTCGTAGACCTCGGCCAGGGCCAGGCGCATCTCGGCGGCCAGGGCCGCCAGATGGGCCGCCGACAGGCAGCCGTAGCGATCCTGGATCAGGTGCAGATGCTCGATCAGCAGATCCCGCCGGCGCGGCCGCCCGCCGAGAAGCGTGCGCACCTCGTCGGCGGCCCGTGGCTCCACGTGGCGCCCCTTGGGGCGCATCCGCGCCCGCCCGCGCCCGGCGCCCGGGTGGCTGCGCCTCCTGACCTCTACGATTCCGCCCGACATCTTTCCGTCCCGTAATGGATTCGTCCGCCGGCCCCAGTCCTACGGCGCCCGGCGATTGAAAATGCACCGCCCCTCATCGTATCTGCAACGCCTCTAATATAATGGCTCCGTTGCCGGCCGGCGAGGTTGCGGTGCGGAGGTCCGCCATCGCCCGTCCGCGGCCGACCGGAGCGGCCGCGGCGCCCCGGAAAAGGGTTGGTAGTTCTTTGTTGTATGCAATATACCAGACCCCAGGCGGGCGCAAGGTGCCGCGTGACCCTGGTGTTCCCATGGACCGGCCGTCCCGGCCGGGAGGACCAGGTCCGGCGGCCGGCCGGTGTCGGCCTTGCATCCGGGCCTCGGCGTCGCACCTAGGCGGAGGGGCGGTGCGGCCGGTTCGGGTGGCACGACGGCAGGGCGGCGGCTCCGCATAATGTGACTGTACATTCCCCCACTTCCTGAGTAGGCTTTCAAGTATACCAGATACCAAAAAGAGTGTTCCTGAACAGAGGGGAGGCGGTTGCGACGATGTGGAAGAAAAAAGATTTTCGCGCCCGTCCCCAGGCCTTAAGATCAAAGGCCTAAATTTTTTGTGACACGCGAACGAACTCACAGGGAGGATGCTATGAAGACCCTATGGAAATCAGGGCTGGTCGGGCTCGGAATCGCGATGATTTCGGGCCTGGGCGCGGTGTCGGTTCCCACCGACGCCAAGGCCTGGGAGCCCAAAAAGCCGGTCCAGTTCATCATCATGGCGGGCAAGGGCGGCGGCGCGGACAAGGCGGTGCGGTTCATGCAGAACATCATCGCCAAGCATAAATTGTCAGCGAAACCGTTCACGCCCATCAACAAGCCGGGCGGCACGGGCGCCGAGGCGCTGATTCACCTGAAGAACGCCTCCGACCCGAACCACACCATCATGTTCACCTTGAACAGCTTCTACACCACGCCGCTGCGCCAGCCCGGCCTCGGCGTCGACATCTCGACGTTCGCACCGATCGGACGGATGGCGGAGGACACCTTCCTGCTGTGGGTCAACAATGACTCCGGCATCACGAACGTCGAGCAGTTCGTCAAGGCGGCCAAGGCCAAGGGCGATGCCTGGATCATGGCCGGCACCGGCAAGAACTCCGAAGACAATCTTCTGACCGACTTCCTTAACAAGGCCTATGGCCTCAACATGAAGTACGTGCCCTACAAGGGCGGCGGACGCGTGGCCAAGGAACTGGCCGGCAACAACGCCAACTCGACGGTCAACAACCCGTCCGAGCAGCTTGGCTTCTATCAGGCCGGCAAAACCAGGCCGATTGCCGCTTTCACGCCGGCACGGCTGCCCTTGTTCTCCGATGCGCCTACGTTCAGGGAGTTGGGCAAGGACTTTGTCTACTTCATGCAGCGCACGGTCGTTGGCGCCCCCGGCATGAGCAAGGAGGCGGCGACCTATTACCGCCAGTTGTTCGCCGAGATCTACGGCTCCGACGAGTGGCAGGGTTACATGACCAAAAAGAGCCTTCAGGGCGGTTTCATTACCGGCGACATCCTGATGCGGTATTGGCTCAAGGAAAAGGCCGTCCACAAGGTCATGCTGCAAAAGATGGGCGCCATCAAGTAGTCCGGATTTTGAACGAAGAAGACGCTTAAGGTTCAGGGGGGAGATCGCCGACATGCGCATGGCAGAGCTCGTCATGGCCGTTGTCATGGCGGTGTTCTCCCTTTACCTGATGTGGAAAAGCGCCGAGCTCCCGATCGGCTGGATTCCCGGTGAAGGGCCCGGCGGCGGCGCGTGGCCGTTCTGGCTGGCGACCGGGATGTTGTTGTGCTGCATCGCCACCGTCTATCGCTGGGCAAGACGGCTAACGCCGGAATCCCGATCCGAAGACGTTTACATGGACAGCCGCGCGTTCAAGCTGTTCCTCCTCAACGCCGGCGCGCTCGCCGCGATGATCGGCTTGTTCCATATCGTCGGCGCCTACGGCGCCATCCCGGCTTTCCTGATCTTTTACCTTCGGTTCATGGGCGGCCATTCCTGGCGGTTGACGGGAACTTTCGCGGTGGTCACGCCGGTCATCACGTTCCTGTTTTTCGAGATCGCGCTTCAGAAGACCCTGCCCAAGGGGTTCACCGATCCGTGGTTCGAACCCATATTCGACTTTTTCTATTAATCCCGCTCGACCACGATCAGAGCACCCCCCTATAACACCTTGACCTGAGTCCCGAGCGCCGATGGAAATTCTGTCTCTTCTCCTCAATGGCTTTGCCATCGCCTTTGAGCCGCTCAACCTGGCGCTGATCATTTTCGGCTGCGCCGTCGGCCTCTTTATCGGCGCCATGCCCGGCCTGGGCTCGGTCAACGGCGTCGCCATTCTATTGCCGATGACTTTCCTGGTGCCGCCGACGAGCGCCATCATCTTTCTCGGCGCCATCTATTACGGGGCCATGTACGGGGGCGCCATCAGTTCCATCATGCTCGGCATACCCGGCGCCTCGACGGCGGTGGCCACCACCTTCGACGGCCGGCCCATGGCCTTGCAGGGCAAGGCCGACAAGGCGCTGGTGGCGGCGGCGGCGGCGTCGTTCGTCGGCGGCAGCATCGGAGTCGTGTTGTTCACGCTGTTTGCGCCGCCGCTGGCGGATATCGCGCTGGGCTTCGGCGCGCCGGAGATATTCGCATTGATGCTGATGGCGTTCGCCACCTTCGTCGGGCTTGGCGGCGACGACGTCGCCAAGACCTTGTTCTCCATTTTCATCGGCCTGGTGTTCGGCGCCGTCGGCCTGGATATCATTTCGGGCGAGCCCAGGCTTATCTTCGGCGACATCCCCGGTTTCTTCCACGGCATCAACTTCCTGGTGCTGGCCATCGGCATCTATGGCATCGGCGAGATGCTGTGGACCATCGAGATCTCCAAGGGCAACGTGGTGGTCTCGCAGGCGAGCGTCTCGGTAAAGGGCATCCTGAAAAACCTGGTGGAACTGACGCGGACCTGGAAGGCGATGTTGTTGGGGTCGTTCCTGGGCTATTTCGTCGGCATCCTGCCGGCCGCCGGCGCCACGCCGGGCTCGCTCATGGCCTACGGCTTCGCCAAGCAGATGGCGAAGGACCCCGAGACCTACGGCAAGGGCAACATCAACGGCGTCGTGGCGCCGGAATCCGCCAACAATGCCGCCTCCACCGGCGCCATGCTGCCCATGCTGACCCTCGGCATCCCCGGATCGCCAACGACGGCGATCCTGCTCGGCGGGATGGTGATCTGGGGGCTGGAACCCGGCCCCATGGTGTTCATCGACCACCCCGATTTCGTCTGGGGCTTTATCGCCAGCCTGTACGCCGCCAACCTGTTTTCGCTGTTGATCAACATCGCCTTCATCCCGGCCTTCATCTGGGTGTTGAAGCTGCCGTTCACGATCCTGGCGCCGGTCATCTTCATCCTGTGCATCGTCGGCGGTTTCGTGCCGACGCTCAGCATGCACGACGTGTGGCTGATGCTGATCTTCGGCATCGTCGGCTACCTCATGCGCAAGCTGGACTACCCGATGGCGCCGGCGGTGCTGGCCATCGTCCTGGGGCCGCTGGCGGAACCGGCGCTTCGGCAGTCGCTGTTGATTTCCGGCGGCTCGTTCTCGATCTTCTTCACCCGGCCGTTCTCCAGCGTCTTCATGTTCATCGCCATCGCGCTCCTCGTCCTGCCCCTCGGAAAACAGGCGCTCGACGCCCGGCGGCGGAAGACGGAACGAACCTGACTTTTTCGAGATCCCGGACCGCGCCCCGGCAAGGGCCGCGCAGGCCGCGGCGATGAGCCTTCACATACGCGGGATTGTGCGAGTTTTTTGTATGGGGTATATCATATACCAGAGTCACAACCCGGCCCCGGAAACCCCGTGACCACCGAGGAAAGCCCATGGCCGTCGCCAGGTTGAATGTCCAGCCCATAGAGGTTGATTTCCGCTTGACGTCGCAGACGTACAAGGCGTTGAAGCACGCCATCACGTCCATGAACATCTATGGCGGCGACGAGGAAATCCGCCTCGACGAGCGCCAGTTGTCCCAGGACCTCGGGGTCAGCCGGACCCCCATCCGCGAGGCCATGGCGCGCCTCGCGCAGGAGGGACTTTTGCGCATCGTGGCGCGCAAGGGAGCCTTCGTCGTGCGCAAGACCAAGGCCGAGATCATCGAGATGATCACCGTCTGGGCGGCCCTGGAAAGCATGGCGGCGCGGCTGATCACGCTGCGCGCCGGGGACGCGGAGATCGCCACCCTGCGCAAGATGTTCGCCAGCTTCGAAGGCAAGGAAATCAAGGCCAATATCGACGAATATTCGGACACCAACATTCGATTCCATCAAACCCTGCTGCGCTTGAGCCGGTGCGATTTGCTCAACGAGCTGACGGAGAATCTGTTCATCCACATCAATTCGATTCGGGCGAGCACGATCGGCCAGGACGACAGGTTCAACCGCTCCATCATCGACCACATGCATATCATCGAGGCTCTGGAACGGCGCGACACAGAGCTTGCCGAGCGCCTTGTCCGGGACCACACTCTGGACCTGGCGGCGCATGTGGACAAGAACGTCGATTATCTGAGTTAGGACACCAGCGCGGGTTCGCGCGTTTCAACCCTCACACGTCACAACCGGGAAACGGGAGATCCGCCATGTCGGACGCGGCGCGCAAGGTTACCGAACTGAAGATACCGCAGGAGAAAATTTCGGGCGGCCACCTGGTCGCCAAGGCCCTCAAGAACGAGGGCGTGGACGTCATATTCACCCTGTGCGGCGGCCACATCATCGACATCTACGACGGCTGCCTGGATGAAGGCATCAAGATCGTCGACGTGCGCCACGAACAGGTGGCCGCCCATGCCGCCGACGGCTACGCGCGCCAGACCGGGAAACCGGGGTGCGCGGTGGTCACCGCGGGTCCGGGAACGACCAACGCCATGACCGGCATCGCCAATGCCTTCCGGGCCGAGAGTCCGATGCTGTTGATCGGCGGCCAGGGGGCCCTGACCCAGCACAAGATGGGATCGCTTCAGGACCTGCCGCACGTGGACATGCTGGCGCCGATTACCAAGTTCGCCGCCACGGTGGCCAGCACCGAGCGCATCGCCGACATGATCTCCATGGCCTTTCGCGAATGTTACAACGGCGCGCCCGGGCCGTCTTTCCTGGAAATCCCGCGCGATGTTCTCGACGCCAAGGTGGATTTCAGCGCCGCGCGCATCCCCGAGGCCGGCCGTTACCGGGCCTCCACCAAGGCCATCGGCGATCCCGCCGATATCGAGAAGCTGGCCGACATCCTGGTCGGCTCCGAACGGCCGTGCGTGTTGCTGGGCACCCAGGTCTGGACCTGCGCCGGCACCGACGCGGCGCGCGACTTCGTGCGCACCCTCAACATTCCCGCCTACATGAACGGCTCCGGCCGCGGCACCCTGCCGCCCGGCGACCCCCATCACTTCCACCGCACCCGGCGCCTGGCCTTCGACAAGGCCGACGTGATCGTCATCGTGGGCACGCCGTTCGACTTCCGCATGGGGTACGGCAAGCGCCTGCGCGCCGACGCCACCGTCGTCCAGATCGACATGGATTACCGCACCGTGGGCAAGAACCGGGACATCTCGCTGGGTCTGGTCGGCGACGTGGGGGCCATCCTCAAGGCCGTCACCGATGCCGCCACCGGCCGCGTCGACAGGGGCGCCGGCAGGCGCACGGCGTGGATGGAGGAACTTCGCGCCGAGGAAGTGAGAAGCACGGAAAAGCTGATGCCCATGTTCACCTCCGACTCGGTCCCCATCCATCCCTACCGGGTGGCCTGGGAGCTCAACGAGTTCCTGACCGACGATACCATTTACATCGGCGACGGCGGCGACGTGGTGACCATCTCGGCGCAGGCCGTCCAGCCGCACAGCCCCGGCCACTGGATGGACCCGGGGCCGCTGGGCACCCTCGGCGTCGGCACGGCGTTCGCCCTGGCCTCGAAGCTGGCCCATCCGCAAAAAGAGGTGCTGTGCTATTACGGCGACGGCGCCTTCGCCATGACCGGCTTCGACATGGAGACCGCCAACCGGTTCAACGCGCCGTTCCTGGCGGTGATCGGCAACAACTCGGCGATGAACCAGATTCGCTACGGCCAGATCATGAAATACGGCGAACAGCGCGGCAACGTCGGCAACATGCTGGGCGACGTGCCGTTCGAGGATTTCGCCAAAATGCTGGGCGGCTACGGCGAGGGCGTCCGCGAGCCCGGCGAGATCCGCCCGGCCCTGGAACGGGCCCGCGAAGCGGTCAAGTCGGGCAAATCGGCGGTGGTCAACATCTGGGTCGATCCCAACGAATACGCCCCGGGCACCAAAGCGCAGACCATGTACAAATAACCGCCAACGACCGGCCGCGAACGGCCAAAGCGGCCCGGTCCGCCGCGCCGGCGACCGAGACTTCACGATCAAGCGACTTCACGATTGGACGACGAGGAAAACGATGGGAAAAGCTTTGGACGGCATCCGAATCCTGGACATGACCCACGTCCAGTCCGGTCCTTCTTGCACGCAAATTCTGGCCTGGTTCGGCGCCGACGTGATCAAGGTCGAACGCCCGGGCACGGGTGACGCCACGCGCCAGCAGCTGCGCGACCTGCCCGACGTCGACAGCCTGTATTTCACCATGCTCAACTGCAACAAGCGCTCCATCACCCTGAACACCAAGGCGGACAAGGGCAAGGAGATATTCACCAGGCTGATCGAGGCCTGCGACGTGATGGTGGAGAACTTCGCCCCCGGCGCGCTGGATCGCATGGGGTTCACCTGGGAGCGCGTCCACGGGATCAACCCCAGGATGATCTACGCGTCGATCAAGGGGTTTGGCCCGGGGCCTTATGAAGACTGCAAGGCCTATGAAAACGTCGCCCAATGCATGGGCGGCGCCTGCAGCACCACCGGATTCGACAACGGCCCGCCGCTCGTCTCCGGGGCGCAGATCGGGGATTCGGGGACCGGCATGCACGTGGTCGCGGGAATCCTGGCGGCGCTCTATCAACGCGAGCACACCGGCCGCGGACAGCGGGTGGAATGCGCCATGCAGGACGCCATCCTCAACCTCTGCCGGGTCAAGCTCCGCGACCAGCAGCGCCTGGCCCACGGTCCGCTCAAGGAATACCCGCAATATCCGAACGGCACCTTCGGCGAGCAGGTGCCGCGCGCCGGCCACGCGTCGGGCGGCGGTCAGCCGGGCCACGTGGTGAAATGCGCGCACCGCGGCGCGCAAAGCGGCACCCACACCGCCCACGGCCCCAACGACTACGCCTACGTGATCATCCAGCCGCAGAGCTGGGCGCCCCTGATGAAGATGATCGGCCGCGCCGACCTGATCGACGATCCCGAGTGGGCGACGCCGGAGGCGCGCCTGACGAAGCTCGACGATTGCTTCGCGTTGATCGAGGGGTGGACCATAACCAAGGACAAGTACCAGGTCATGGAAACCCTCAACGCCCTGGGCGTGCCCTGCGGCCCGGTCCTGGACATGAAGGAACTGGCCGAGGATGACTCCTTGCGGGTGCGCGGGACCGTGGTCGAGGTCGAGCACCCGGAAAGGGGCACCTTCCTGACCGTCGGCAACCCGATCAAGTTGTCGGATTCGGCGACGGACGTGAAAACCTCGCCGCTCCTCGGCGAGCACACCGATCAGATCCTCAAGGAGATCGTCGGCTACGGGGACACCGAGATCGAGGCGGCGCGCGCCGAAGGGGCGATCTAGAACCTCTTATAAGCCTCGGCCGGCCTGTTCGATCGAACGGTCGAACGCGCAGACGACGGGTATCCGGCCATGACGCGGATATCCAGTCATTGCCGCTTAGCTTCGGCAACACCGCAACCACCCGCGTCGATCCGGGGGATACATCGGTAACCGTCAAGCGGCGGTACGGGCCGTGCTCGGCGCGAAGTACCAATGGGAATCTAGAAACCGCGTTGACGACAAGAACGCCGATAGAAATACTCGTGACAGTATATGGTTTCAACACTTGGGGAATAGCGATGACGCGCCTCATAGACGGACACGAAATCGTAAATCTGACACGCGGCGGGTCCGCCGACAAAGGCGAAAAAATCTACTTGCAGTTGGAACTCAATGGCAACCAGGCAGTCACTCTCCTATGTCCACACCAACGTTTGGGCAACATGATGACCATGCTTCAGACCTTTGCCGGTATGGCCGCTGAAGATCGCGCCAAGAATTACCCTAAGGGGAGCGAAAAAAATTAGCTGGATGGGTCACAACCGCTTGAAGCTAAGAATATCGCCGTTGGACACCCACAACCGCTGGTTTGGTATAGGTAACGGAGGGGATCATGGGAACACCCGCGACCGACCAGATCGTGAAAGAGCTCCAGCGCTGTCTGCAACGCATTGCTAAAGACTATGCTGGCTCCCACAGTGACGAAGTATGGACCAAGGCAATCAAGGTCGGCCTTACTGACTTGGGCAAAAAGCAGGAATTCGCGGTATGCGCATCGGGCGTTAACGACAAGGCACACTGGGGCGAATTTGTGTACGATCTA
Source organism: Pseudomonadota bacterium (assembly GCA_022572335.1). Taxonomy (GTDB): domain Bacteria; phylum Pseudomonadota; class Alphaproteobacteria; order Rhodospirillales; family 2-02-FULL-58-16; genus JACZQZ01. Next base: position 1,434 of record JACZWD010000071.1, on the reverse strand, counting down.
TGCTGGCTCCAGTACATGGACTATTATCCAACCCGCGCTGGCTACGAGCCTAGGGATTACTTGCTGCGGGTACCGCTGGCCATGGAAAGCGAATGGGGCAACAAAGGCCTCATATCAGATGACTTCGAAAAAATTCTGATGGCGCGTGCTGATTTACGGGTAATGATTTTCCAAGACGGTAAACACAGTGTCGACGACATCACGACTCACCTGAGGACATACATCAGGAGATTCCGTCCTAGGCGGGTGGCGGATAGGTGCCTGTTCTGTGGGTATATCAATGCGCGGAACAAGTTTCAGTTTGCCCTGGTGGATGGCAAGGGAGCCGTTGTTTAAACCTCTCCCTCATGAGTTTCTGACGTAGAAACCTCGCGATTAGTGACCTCGACATCTAACGCGCCGCTCATTTATTGATGAAGCGCCATGGCGGTGACGCGCCTCTCCACACCGCCAGCACGTGGCCGACGGGCTTATAGAGGCAGCCAAGAAATCACCCGCCAACCAGCCGCGAACACACGGCGTCCGTGACCTCCGCCGTGGTCGCGCTGCCGCCGAGGTCCGCGGGCAGCACGTCGCCGGCGCCGGTGACCGCCTCGATGGCCGCCATCAGGCGCGCCGCCGGGCCCGCCTCGCCCAGGTGCTCCAGCATCATCACCGCCGTCCACAGGGCGCCGATGGGGTTGGCGACGCCCTTGCCGGTGATGTCGAAGGCGGCGCCGTGGATGGGCTCGAACATGGACGGCGCATCGCGGCCCGGGTTGAGGTTGGCCGTCGGCGCGATGCCCAGGCTCCCCGACAGCGCCGCCGCCAGGTCGCTCAGGATATCGCCGTGCAGGTTGGTGGCGACGATGACGTCCAGGGTCTCCGGTTTCAGCACCATGCGCGTCGTCATGGCGTCGACCAGCATCTTGTCGGTGGCGACGTCGGTGTAGTCCCCCTTTATCTCCTCGAAGATCTGGTCCCACATGACCATGCCGTGGCGCTGGGCGTTGGACTTGGTGACCACGGTGAGAAGCTTGCGCGGCCGCGTGCGCGCCAGTTCGAAGGCGAACGCCATGATCCGCTCGACGCCGGCGCGGGTGAACACGGCCACGTCGACGCCCACCTCTCCGGGCAGGCCCCAGTGGACGCGGCCGCCGGCGCCGGCGTACTCGCCCTCGGTGTTCTCGCGCACGATCACCCAGTCCACGTCCCCGGGCCTGCGGCCGCTGAGGGGACCCTCGATGCCCGGCAGCAGGCGCGCCGGGCGGACGTTGGCGTACTGATCGAACCCCTGGCAGATGGCCAGCCTCAGGCCCCACAGGGTGACGTGGTCGGGAATGTCGGGGTCGCCGACGGCGCCGAAGTAGATGGCGTCGAAGGCGCGCAAGCGCTCGATCCCGTCGTCGGGCATCATGCGGCCGTGCCGGCGGTAGTAGTCCGACCCCCAGGGGA
>JACZWD010000254.1 GCA_022572335.1 Pseudomonadota bacterium | reverse complement strand
CGCCGCCCGCGAACCGGCGCCCGGCGCCCAGTTCCCGCCCCGCCCCGCCGGGCCGCGCGAGGAACGGGTGCGCATGACACGGCTGCGCCGGCGCGTCGCCGAGCGTCTCAAGGAAGCCCAGAACACCGCCGCCATTCTGACCACCTTCAACGAGGTGGACATGACCGCGGTGATGGAGATACGCGCCCGCTACCGCGACGCCTTCGAGAAAAAACACGGCGTGCGGATCGGCTTCATGTCGTTCTTCGTCAAGGCCTGTGTCGTCGCCCTGCGCGAATTCCCCGCCGTCAACGGCGAGATCGACGGCGACGACATCGTGTACAAGAACCATTACGACATCGGTGTCGCCGTCGGTTCGCCCCAGGGCCTGGTGGTGCCGGTGGTGCGCGACGCGGACGCGCTGAGCTTCGCCGACATCGAAAAAAGCATCGCCGATTTCGGCCGCCGGGCGCGCGACGGAAAGCTTGCGCTGGACGACCTGCAGGGCGGCACCTTCACCATCACCAACGGCGGCGTCTTCGGCTCGCTGCTGTCGACGCCCATCCTCAATCCGCCCCAGTCGGGAATCCTCGGCATGCACAAGATCCAGAAGCGTCCCGTGGTGACGGCGGACGACTCCATCGCGGCGCGGCCGATGATGTACCTGGCGCTCGCCTACGACCACCGCATCGTCGACGGCCGCGAGGCGGTGTCCTTCCTGGTCCGCGTCAAGGAATGCATCGAGGATCCCCAGCGCATCATGCTCGATGCGTAGGTCCGCCGGCGGCGGCGAAGCGAACATCAAACGGGGCGGAAATCATGACCGACAACACCTTTGATCTGGTCGTCATCGGCGGCGGTCCGGGCGGCTACGTGGCCGCCATCCGGGCGGCGCAACTGGGCATGACCGTGGCCTGCGTGGAGAAAGACGCCACCGTCGGGGGCACCTGCCTGAACGTCGGTTGCATCCCGTCGAAGGCGCTTCTGCAGTCGTCTCACCACTTCGAGGAGGCGGCGCACACCTTCGCCGCCCACGGGGTGAAAACGGGCGCGGTGACCCTCGACCTGGGCACCATGATGACGCGGAAAACCCAGGTCGTGGCGGACCTCACCAAGGGTGTCGCGTTCCTGCTCAAGAAGAACAAGGTGACCCGGCTGGTCGGCGTCGGCGCGATCACGGCCGCCGGCCGGGTCACCGTGACCGAGGGCGGGAAGAAGCACGTATTGAAGGCCGGGAACATCGTCATCGCCACCGGCTCCGGTGTGGCGCCGCTCCAGGGCGTGGACATCGACGAGAAGCGCATCGTCAGCTCCACCGGCGCGCTGTCGCTGAAATCGGTTCCCAAGACCATGGTCGTCGTCGGCGCCGGCATCATCGGGCTGGAACTGGGGTCCGTGTGGCGGCGCCTGGGCACCCGGGTGACGGTGGTGGAGTTCCTCGACCGCATCCTGCCCGGCATGGACGGCGAGGCGTGCCGTCAGATGCAGCGCATCCTGAAAAAGCAGGGCATCGAGTTCAGGCTTTCGACCAAGGTGACCGGGGCCAGGGCGTCGAAGACCGGCGTCACCCTCTCCGTCGAGCCGGTGGAGGGCGGCAAGTCCGAGACCCTCGAGGCCGCGGTGGTCCTGGTGTCCGTCGGCCGGCGGCCCCACACCGAGGGCCTGGGCCTGGCGGGGATCGGGGTGGAGACGGACGCGCACGGCTTCGTCAAGGTGGATTCCGGCTTCCGCACCAACGTGCCCGGCGTCTTCGCCATCGGCGACGTGATCGGCGGCGCCATGCTGGCCCACAAGGCGGAGGAAGAAGGCGTCGCCGTGGCCGAGATCCTGGCCGGCCAGGCCGGGCACGTGAACTACGAGGCCATCCCCGGCGTCGTCTACACGTGGCCCGAGGTGGCGAGCCTGGGCAGGACGGAGGAGCAGCTGAAAGACGCCGGCGTCCGGTACAGGGTCGGCAAGTTCCCCTTCACCGCCAATTCGCGGGCGCGCTGCAACGCCGACACCGACGGCTTCGTGAAAATCCTGGCGGACGCCGGCACCGACCGGGTGCTCGGTGTCCACATCGTCGGTGCCCAGGCCGGCGACGTGATCCAGGAAGCGGTCATCGCCATGGAGTTCGGCGGCTCGGCCGAGGACATCGCGCGCTCGTCCCACGGCCACCCGGGCATGAGCGAGGCGGTCAAGGAAGCGGCCATGGCCGTCGGCGGACGGGCCATCCATATCTGAATCGCCTGGCGTAAATCCCCCGTCGGCGGAGAAATTTTGATTAAGATGCGGCCATGCGCCGCGCCCTCTCCCCGGTCACGTTGATCGCCGCGTTCTGCATGGCCGAGATCATCGGCATGACGGGCTCCGCCACCTTTCCGGCGCTGCTGCCCACGTTCATCGACACCTGGGCGCTGAGCAATACCGAAGCCGGGTGGATCACCGGCGTTTATTATGCCGGATATCTGTTCGCCGTGCCGGTCCTGGTCAGCCTCACCGACCGGATGGCGCCCAGGCGCGTCTTCTTCCTGTGCATGGCGGTCACCGCGCTGGCCAACCTGGGCTTCGCCCTGGCGGCGGAGGGATTTTGGACGGCGATGGCGTTCCGGATTTTTGCCGGCATCGGCCTGGCGGGGACCTACATGCCGGGCCTGAAGCTGCTCGGCGACCACCTGCGAATCCTGGCCGCCGACAAGGACCAGAGCCGCGCGGTGGCGTTCTATACGTCGAGCTTCGGCATCGGCACGTCGCTGTCGTACTTCCTTGCCGGCGAGGTGGCGGCGGCGCTGGACTGGCGGTGGGGCTTCGCCCTCGCCCCCCCCCGGCCCCCCGTCGCCACGGCGATGATGGCCCCGGTGCCGCCCCGCCAAAAACC
>JACZWD010000253.1 GCA_022572335.1 Pseudomonadota bacterium | reverse complement strand
CGGTCCATGGTGTGCCCGGCGTAGACGCCGAGAAGGGCGCCGAAGGGCCCGCCGATGGCGAACCCGGCCACGCCTCCGATGACCTTGCCCCAGATGCTCATGACGCCTCCGTCTTGGCGGCACCTAGTACCATGCTATTGTGATTGAGGGTACCTAAGTGCCGAATCCGATGCGCCCGGCGAGGGGCAGTTTCAGGGCCAGGTCCTTGGGGTCGATGCCGAAGGTGAGGCCGAGCACGTTGATCTCCAGGCCCTCCTCGACCGCGGCGAGCACGCCCAAGAGCCCGAACAGGGAAACCTGGAACCCGGTGCCGCTGGGCGCGGCGGCGAACACCGAGCCGTTGGTCAGGTAATCCTTGCCGATGGCCGTCGGCGGCAGGTCCATCTTCAACTCGGGCACGGCGCGGCCGACATGGGCGGTAAACGTGTTGGAGTTGGGGCCCGGCCACACCCGGTATTCGTTGGCATAGGGATAGCTTTTGGCGGCGGCGTCGATGCGCGCGATGATCGCGTCGACGCCGTCGCCGCGCACCTCGGCGATGAGCACCGGCATGGACCCGAACCAGCGCGCGTCGGCGGGCCGGTTGGAGATGCTCAGCGCCGATCCCCCTTCCCCGTGCAGGACCCGCCAGCCGATCACCTCGTAGCGGGTGAAGGCGGGCGCGCCGGAGGGCTTGACCGCGATCCAGCTGTGCACGCCGAAGGTGCCGCGCCAGCCCCAGGCCCGGGCCACGTAGACCTGGGCCACGGCTTCCGGCGTCGTCGCCGGGTCGGGCGCGATGCCGGCCGGTTCATGGCTGGCGGTGCGCCAGTCGCGGGCCATGGCCGCCCCTTCCTGGTTGGCCGTGCGCCCGTCGTGGGCCATGGTCGTTATCCCGGTGAGCACGGCGACCGCCGCGCCGCCCAGCGCGAGCACGACGACCGCCACGATTGCCACGCGTTTCCATGCCATCACACGGGCCACCATAGCGAACCGGCGCGCCGCGGCCAACCGCGCCGTTGATGACGAATCGGTCAGGGGGTGACCGCACCGCCGTTGTCGCCGGGTGCAAACGCCCCGCGCCGCCATCAGGTCTTCTTGCCGTCCAGCTTGTCGCGGAGTTCCCGGACCTTCTGGCGGGTGCCCGGGAGGTGGGGGTTGATCTCCAGCGCCTTCTCCAGGGCCTCGAGCGCGGCGTGCTTCACGTCCAGCTTCAGACAGATCGGGCCGAGGCCGCCGAGCGCCGCGAAATGGCGCGGCTCCAGCGCCAGGGTCCGGCGCCGCTCGGCGATCGAGGCCGGGTCATCGCCCATGGGGAAATGGACCGTGGTCCGCTTGTGCCAAGCCTCGGCGAAGCCGGGCGTCCAGGCGACGGCGGTGGAAAAATCGTCCAACGCCGACCGCACGATGCCTTGCCGCATAAATCCCGCACCTGTTGCGCCGTCCCCGGTTCCACCCGTCCCTTTCCCCGTTGCGCGTGAACGGGGCCCTGCCCATAGTGGGGGCCGCGGACGTGGCGTATGGTATCAGGAACCAGGGGACGTCCCCGCGGCTCCCGGGGGGACAAGGGGGGTGTCCCCCCGGCTCTATTTTATGCGGGGGACGCCCCCGCGGCCCCCGGGGTAAACATCGAACGTTCGCCGTGGTGAGAGTGGTGGGGAGAGTGCATGTCCGTCGCCGCCAAACCGAAGATCCTGAGAACCGACACCGAGGTCCGCTTCGGCGAGGGCGACCTCGCCCGTCTGGCGACCCTCGCCGAGGTGGTGACGCCGCCGGCCTGGGACGAAGAGACGCTGGCCGCCGCCGCCGTCGGCGCCGACCTGATCGTGCATTCCTTCTTTCCGGCCATCTCGGCCCGGGTGATCGAGGCCTCGGACAACCTCAAGGCCATCGTCAAGTACGGCGTCGGCGTCGACAACATCGACATCGACGCCGCGACCCGGCGCAACGTCATGGTCATCAACTGCCCGGAGTACGGGTCCGAGACGGTGGCCGATCACGCCTTCGCCCTGATGATCTGCCTGGCCCGCAGGATCGTCCACATCGACCGGGCGACCAGGGACACCGCCTGGGTATGGCCGTCGCCGGAATTCATCGGCGTCGACCTTTTCGCCAAGACGCTGGGATTGATCGGCTTCGGCAACATCGGGCGGGCCATGTGCCGGCGGGCCGCCGGCTTCGGCATGGAACGCATTTACTGCGACCCCTACGTCGCCGAAGAGTCGGTCGCGGAATACGGGGCCCGGGCGGTGTCCCTGGAGGCGTTGCTGGAGCGCTCCGACTTCGTCTCCATTCACTGCGTCCTGACCCCGGAAACCCGCGGCCTGATCGGTGAGGCGGAACTCCGCAGGCTCAAGGACACCGCATACCTGATCGACGTCTCGCGCGGCGCCATCATCCGCCAGCCGGCCCTCCTCCGGGCCCTCTCGGAGGGCTGGATCGCCGGCGCCGGACTGGATGTCTTCCCGGTCGAACCGTTGTGCGCCGACGACCCCTTGTTGCGGATGGACAACGTTCTGCTGACCTCCCATCTGGCCTGGTACACGGTCGAGGCGGACGAGCGGCTGGCCAAGGAGTGCATGGCCCGGGTGATCGAGGTGCTGGAAGGCCGGCGGCCGAGGAACATCAAGAACGCCGAGGCGCTTGGCCTGGCCTGATCCGCTTTTGCAACAAACTCCGGGGGCCGGCCCCTGGCGGCCTCACATGACGTTGACGCAGGTGCCGGCGGAACGGCGGCGGACCTAGTTGTTTAGTCCCGGAGTGTGGTGTAGCGGATTGAGTTTGAATCGGTCAGGCTCCAGTGTCCAGACTTTGCAGATGTATTCGTATGGAGTGAGGCCCTTCAGGGTCTTGAGCCGCTTGGC
>JACZWD010000070.1 GCA_022572335.1 Pseudomonadota bacterium | reverse complement strand
CATCCGGCGACGGACAGGACAGCCCCGACTGGCTGGTCGGCGAGGAGATGTGCGCCAGACCCGCGTGAGCCGGCCGGCCTGAACCGCGGTCCCACGCCCCGATCCGGAAATTCGACACGGCCGGGACCACCCGTGCGGCGGGGCGAGCCGTTCGCGCCGACGCCATCCCCCGTTTGCGCGCCCGCTTGCGGCCGTGGCGGCCCGGCCAAGCGGCCCTTGCCTCGGATACGCGGATACGGGCATAAAGGGCCCGCGGCCGGAGAAACCAACGTGCCATGAACAGGATCGGCATCATCGGCGCGGGCGCGTGGGGGACGGCGTTGGCCACGGTCATGCACCGGGCGGGACGCCAGGTGGTGGTTCAGTGCCACGAACCCGAGGTGGCCGAGGCCATCAACCTGACCCACGAGAATTCCCTCTACCTGCCCGGCATATCCCTGGATTCCGGGATCCAGGCGACCACGGACCTCGCCGATGTGGTGGAGACCGACGCCGTTCTGCTGGTGGCGCCGGCGCAGCACCTGCGCGCCATATGCGAAAAGATCGCGCCGGCCTGGAAGGCCGGGGTGCCGGCGGTGGTCTGCGCCAAGGGCATCGAGCAGGATACCTGCGCGCTGATGAGCGAAGTGGTCGCCGAAACCCTGCCCGAAGCGCGCGTCGCCGTGCTGTCGGGTCCCACCTTCGCCACCGAGGTGGCGCGCGACCTGCCCACCGCGGTGACCCTCGCCTGCGACGACGTGGAACTGGCCGAGAGGCTGATGGCCGCCCTGGGGACACCGCGTTTTCGCATCTACCGCACGGCCGACCTGATCGGCGCCCAGGTGGGCGGCGCGGTGAAGAACGTGCTCGCCATCGCCTGCGGCATCGTCACCGGGCGCGGGCTTGGAGAAAACGCGCGGGCGGCGCTGATCACCCGGGGGCTGGCCGAGATCGTGCGCCTGGGCGCGGCGAAGGGCGGACAGGCCGATACGCTCGCCGGCCTGTGTGGGCTGGGGGACATCACGCTGACCTGCAACAACATGCAATCGCGCAACTTCTCGCTTGGCGTCGACCTGGGCCGGGGCAGGACCCTGGTCGAAATCCTGGCGGCGCGCACGTCGGTGGCGGAAGGCGTGTACACTGCTTCCTCGGTCACCGATCTCGCCGGCCGCCTCGACGTCGACATGCCCATCTGCGTGGCCATAGACAAGGTGCTGCACCAGTTCGCCGATATCGATTCGACGATCGCCGAGTTGCTGGCGCGGCCCTTCAAGGCGGAAGCGCCGGTGGGGCTGGCCGTCGAGGCGGCGTCGTAAACGGGCGCATGCGCGCCGCATCGAAACGGCAGTGTGATACCAAGGAGCGTTAACGCTTCTTGGTATAACCCCGCTTCTCCACCAACCGCTTGTCCAAGAGAGGTGTCATGATTTTCGTCATCACCTGCGTCGACAAACCCGACCATGGCGCGGTCCGCAAGGAGAACCGCACGGCCCATCTCGCCTACCTTCGGGATCTCGGCGATACGCTGTTCGCCGCCGGCCCGACACTCACGGATGACGCCTCCACCGTCACCGGCAGCGTGATCCTGGTCGAGCTGCCCGACAAACAGGCCGCCGAGACCTTCGCCGCCAACGATCCCTACGCCCGGGCCGGATTGTTCGAGAGCGTCACCATAAAGGCGTGGAAGAAAGTGTTCCCCGAGGACTGATGGCGATGGCGTACTGGCTGGTGAAATCGGAACCGGGCAACTGGTCGTGGGACGACCACGTCAAGGCCGGCGTGGTCGAATGGGAGGGCGTGCGCAACCATCAGGCGGCGGCCAACATGAAAGCCATGAAGGTGGGCGACAGGGCCTTTTTTTATCATTCGGTCAACGAGAAGCGCATCGTCGGCATCCTCGAGGTGGTCACCGAGTACTATCCCGATCCCACCGACCCCACCATGCGCTTCGGCATGGTGGACTTCCAGGCGGTGATGCCGGTGAAGGACCCGGTGACGCTCGGGCGGATCAAGGATGACGGCCGCCTCGACCACCTGGCCCTGGTCCGCCAGTCGCGGCTTTCGGTGATGCCGGTGGACGCGGCGGCATGGAGGATCATCTGCGACATGGCGGGCGTCCCGGCGTAACGCGGCGGCGATGGTCAAGGGATGGCTCACGGACAAGATGCACGGGCGGGCGCTCAGCGCGGGAGCCCGCGAGGTGGACAGGTTCGTCCGCGGCCTGCGCGCCATGGACGCCCAGGACATGGGCGCCATGGTCGCCATCGCCACCGCCATCCGGGTGAATTTCGAGACCCACGGCGTGATCCCCGAGGGCGTGTTCGAGGACGACCACCTGCCCTCGGTCGAGACCCTGGGTGTCCTGCAGATGAAAATCAACAAGGTCTCGCGCCAGTTCAAGAACCTGGGCCTGCCGTCCGATTCCGCGGGGGCCATGGTGTGGTCGTATTCGCTGCGCTGCCTGAATGTGCCCGAACTCAGGCCGCTCGGGCGTGGGATGTGGGCCGAGATGAAGCGCGGGTTTCCCCATGTGAAGGACGCCCTGGAGGAGGGGGAAGGGCGCAAGGGCGGGCCGTTCCCCGAGCGCGTATGGCAGGAATGGAACATGATCCCGCTCGGCCTGGAACCGGAATGAAACCCGGGAAAGACCCCGCCGCCGCGGCGGCGCCGGGCAGGACCGTGCTGTGCCGGCTTGCCGATGTCGCGGACGGCGGCAGCAACGGGTTTGCCGTCCACTGGCGCGGCGAACTCCTGCGTTTCATGATTCTGCGCCGCAACGATCACGTCTTCGTCTACGCCAACCGGTGCCCCCATAAGGGCTTGCCGCTGGATTTCACGCCCGGCCGGTTCCTCGACCACGCCAAGACCCATATCCTGTGCACCAACCACGGGGCGGTATTCCGCATCGAGGACGGGTTCTGCGTCTCCGGCCCGTGCGCCGGGAAGAGCCTTCGGCGCCCCGCGACGGAGGTCCGGAACGGCACCGTCTACCTGGTGGATTGACGGCGACGCCCGTGAAGGGCCGCGGGCGGCCGTGCCGCCGTCGCCGGATATTTCTTCCGCCCCCTTGTTTTATGACGCTCTTGTTTGACATAATCCGCGTCAAGTAAGGAGTTCCGGACCCGCCGTCAGGCGGTCGCGGGGAAAATATTTTTGCGGGATCGCGCAACCGCCCGGTGGGGAAGCGCACGCGGTCTCGAAAGGGGAGGTCACGGTAATGAGCAAACAGGACGCTGCCGGTAATGCCGAGGCGCCCGAGGCGCAAGCGGTCAGCGAATCGGAAATTGCGGTCCATTGGAAAGAGGAAGCGACCATCTATCCGTCCCCCGAGTTCATCGGGCAGGCGAACCTGACCGACCCCGGGATGTTCGAGCGCTTCAGCCTGGAGAATTTTCCCGAATGCTACAAGGAATACGCCGACCTGCTGGACTGGGACCGGTATTGGCACACGACCCTTGATACCAGCGACGCCCCGTGCTGGAAGTGGTTCGTCGGCGGCAGGATCAACGCCTGCTACAACTGCGTCGACCGGCACCTGCCGAAATACAAGAACAAGGCGGCCATCCATTTCGTCCCCGAGCCCGAGGACGAGCCTCTGTACGCCATCACCTATCAAGAGCTCTACGTGCGGGTGAACGAGTTCGCCGCCCTGCTCCGGGACTTCGCCGGCCTCAAGCAGGGCGACCGGGTGACCCTGCACATGCCGATGGTCCCGGACCTTCCGGTGACCATGCTCGCGTGCGCCCGGCTCGGCGTCATTCATTCAGAGGTGTTCGGAGGATTCAGCGGCCAGGCGTGCGCCGACAGGATCGCCGATTCGGGATGCAGGGTGCTGATCACCGTCGACGGCTATCACCGCGCGGGCAAGATGATCGATCACAAGGTCAATGCCGACGTGGCCTGCGAGATGGCGGAAAAGCTCGGCCAGACCGTCGACAAGGTCCTCATCTGGCAACGCTATCCCGGCAGATCCGTCTCCGACACGCCGATGGTGGAAGGCCGTGATTTCATCGTCAACGACGTGCTCAAGAAGTATGCCGGCAAGCGGGTCGATCCCGTCTCCCTGCCCGCGGAAGACCCCCTGTTCCTGATGTACACCAGCGGGACGACCGGGAAGCCCAAGGGATGCCAGCACAGCATCGGCGGCTACATGGCCTACGTGGCCGGCACGTCGAAATACATCCAGGACATCCATCCCGAGGACGTCTACTGGTGCATGGCGGACATCGGCTGGATCACCGGCCATTCCTACATCGTCTACGGCCCGCTGGCGCTGGCCGCGTCGACCGTCATCTTCGAAGGCGTCCCCACCTACCCCGACGCCGGGCGGGCGTGGCGGATCGCCGAGCGCCTGGATGTCAATATCTTCCACACCGCGCCGACGACCATTCGCATGCTGAGGAAGGCCGGTCCCGACGAGCCCAAGAAGTACGACTACCACTTCAAGCACATGACGACGGTGGGAGAGCCCATCGAACCGGAAGTGTGGAAGTGGTATTACGAGGTGGTCGGCAAGGGCGAGGCCATCATCGTCGACACCTGGTGGCAGACGGAAACCGGCGGCTTCCTGTGCAGCACGGTGCCGGCGCTCCACCCCATGAAGCCCGGCAGCACCGGGCCCGCCTTGCCGGGCATCCATCCGGTCATCTACGACGAGGACGGCAACGAGCTCAAGGCGGGGTCGGGGAAGGCGGGAAACATCTGCATCCGCAACCCGTGGCCGGGGGCCTTCCAGACCATTTGGGGGGACCGCGAGCGCTACGTCGACACCTATTACGCCAAGTACTGCAAGGACACCAACAGCAAGGACTGGCGCGACTGGCCCTACCTGACCGGCGACGGGGCGATGCTGGCGGCGGACGGGTATTACCGGATCCTGGGCCGCATCGACGACGTCATCAACGTCGCCGGCCACCGGCTGGGCACCAAGGAGCTGGAGTCCGCCGCCCTGACCGTCGAGGCCATCGCCGAAGCCGCCGTCGTGCCCGTGGTCGACGAGATCAAGGGCCGCGTCCCCGACGTCTACGTGTCCCTGAAGCCGGGCTTCGATTCCGACGAGGAGGCGAAAAGAAAAGTGGTCTCGGCCATCGAGACGACCATCGGCAAGATCGCCCGGCCGAAGAACGTCTACATCGTGCCCGACATGCCGAAGACCCGTTCGGGAAAGATCATGCGCCGCGTGCTGGCCGCCATCTCCAACACCCTCGACATCGGCGATGTGATGACCCTTGCCAACCCCGACGTGGTCGAGGACATCCGCGTCCTGGTCCAGGGCAAGGAAAAGGTGGCCACCAAGAAGGGCCCGGAGGACATCGAGCGCTTCGGCGACGATTGAGTACGGGCGGCGGGGCCGAAATGCCCCGCCGTTTGAAATCCCGTATCCGGTGTTCGTTTGATACGGATGAACACGGATGAACACGGATAAACAACGGCCCCGGGTCGCCGGATCGAAACGGCGCGGAGTTTCGGCAACACCTTCAGAATCAAGTCAAGGTGTCCCTTTAATTCTGATATCCCGTATTACCTCGCCTTGGCCCCGACGCACCAGGGCGCCCGCGCGCCGCCGCCGTAGACGTGTCCCAAACCGGCCGCGATCAGGGCGTCCGCCAGGTCGTCGCCGTCCGGCGTCTGGATGCGGGCGACGACGCGCCCGGCGTACTTGCCGTACTGGATATCGCGCAGAATGACCTGGCGGCCGCCCACCCTGGCCTGAACGAACGCACGCGCCTCGCGGGCCAGCCGGCGGGCCGCCGGGCACTTGCCGCGCAGCTCGGGCGTGTCCACCCCGTCCAGCCGCACGCGGGTCACCACCTCCTGGCCCAGCCAGATGCGCGCCCGCACCAGGACCGTGTCGCCGTCGATCACGTCGACCACCAGCGCCGGAACGGGACCGGGGATGGGGTCGCGCCACCCGGCGGCGGTCACGGGAACGATCAGGCGGCCCAGCAGAACCAGGGCGGCCACGGCCACGATCACACGGAGGGCCTTATCTTCGAAAACCATAGATATGCGACTTTTACATGTATTACATGTTGAATAATACAATTACTAGAGGCTTTTTCAAGGTCAAATACGCGCCCGCGGCCATGGCGCTCCCGGCCGGCCCGGGCCGCCCTCTACAGGATAACCGGAAAGGGCCCTTATGAGAACAAAAAAAGAACATTAAAAGGCGGAGAGGGTGCGGAAACCGGGCCTGGTAGCCGGTATAAGCAAAATTTCACCGATACGACGGCGTTGCGAGGGTTCCGGCCAGGAGCGCGTCGCGCCGTGGTGTGCGCGCACCACAAGCGGCGCGTCGATCGGGGGTCGGTGCGGGCGAGGATCAGAAGTCGACGCAGCGGCCCTTGCGCTCCCAGTCCCCGTACCGGGTGGGCTCGGGGCCCTTCGGTCCGCCGGTCTCGGGAAGGTCCCGGGCTTTCGGCTTCTTTTTCTTCGCCGGCACGGACGCTGCATCGAGCCCGTGGCCGGACCGCGCAGGCTTTACGGCCGTCTGTCTGGGCGGGCGTTTGGCTTTCATCTCTCCCTCACCGTCGCGATTCCTAAAACACGGGCTTAAGACCGCCAAGGTTTATTTTCGCCGGCGCCGTCCCGCCCGGCTCCCAGGGCGGCTCTCCCTTGGCTCCCCGGCCGCGGGCGGTTAAGGTTCCGCAACCGAAATTTCGACCACCGGGAAACTTCCATGCTCGCGTTGCCAGCCTCCCCGACTGTCACGCCGACGGCGTCCCGGTGCCCGGTCCCGGGGCATCGTCCATCGGTGGCGCGGGAGCCGGGCCCGCCGGCGGCGGCGGCCACGCCATGAGCACGCCCGGGCTTTCGGCGCTGGTGGTGGTGCACGACGAGGAAGGGCAACTGGCCGACTGCCTCGAGCGGCTGGCCTTCGCCGATGAGATCGTCGTTCTCCTGGACGCCTGCACGGACAGGTCCAGGGACATCGCGTCGCGCTACACCGACCGCCTGGTCGAGGGCGCGTGGAGCCTGGAGGGCGAACGCCGCAACGCCGGCATCGCGGCCTGCCGCGGGCCGTGGATCCTCGAGGTGGACGCCGACGAGCGCGTGCCCGGGCCCCTGGCACGGGAAATCCGCGAGGTCGTCGAAACCACGTCCTTCGACTGGCACGAGATTCCCGTGGACAACTACATCGGCGAAAAACTGGTGCGCTGGGGCTGGGGCGCATCCTATGGCAAGGCCGCCTATCCGGGCCTGTTCCGCAAGGGCGTCAAGGTGTGGGGCGGCCAGCGGGTCCATCCGGCGCTCACGTGGTCGGGGCGGAAGGGGCCGGCCCTGACGACCCGGCTGGAGCATTACGTGGACCGCGGCATCTCGGACATGATCCGCCGCCTGGACAGCTATTCCACGGCGCGCGCCAGGGACCTCAGGGACGCGGGCGACATCGGCACCCTGGCCGGCAACGTGCGGCGCCTGTTTTCGCGCTTTTTCAAGTGCTACGTCTTGCGCAAGGGCCACCGGGAAGGCGGCTACGGTCTGCTCATCGCCCTGTTCGCCGGGCTCTATCCCCTTCTGTCCTACCTCAAGGCCCGGCTGGAAGACGAGTAGTGTCCTGCCCCAGAGATTCGTGCACTATACGATCGTTTTTCCCGTTTCCTCGGCAGGAGGGGACGCGCCGGCGATGCGGGGCCATCGTCAAGCGTTCCCGACGCCCCGAGGAAGCGGGAAAAGCGACCCGAAGGGCGGTCTTGCGAGGCCCCCGGACGTCGTCGCGCGCCGCTTGTGATGCTCCACCATCACGGCGCGCCGCGCTCCTCGCCGGAAACCTCGCAAGACCGTCGTATAGAGTGCGAATCTCTGAGACAGGACACAAAATTGATCGGTACCCATCCGGTTGAGAATCTTGTTGAAACGCATTGCTTTTCCGGTCGTCGTTTCGGTGCTTGCCGCCGCCTGCCTGTGGGCTCCGGCGGAGGCCGGCGCACAACGGCTCTCGTTTATTCGGGACGCCGAAATCGAAAATACCATCCGCACGTACGCAACGCCACTTTTCCAGGCCGCCGGCCTGGAACCATCCGACGTGCGCATCTATCTCATCAGCGACCGGTCCCTGAACGCCTTCGTGGCGGGCGGGCAGAGGTTGTTCATCAACACCGGCCTGATCATGCGCAGCAAGCACGCCGGGCAGGTGATCGGCGTCATCGCCCATGAAACGGGCCATATCGCCGGCGGCCACCTGTCGCGCCTGCACGCGGCCATCGCGAACAGCACCGCCCAGTCCATCCTGGCCCTGGTGATTGGGGCCGCCGCCGCCATCGGCACCGGCCGCGGCGACGTGGGCAGCGCTATCGTCGCCGGCGGGCAAAGCATGGGTATTCGCTCGTTTCTCCTTTACAGCCGCACCCAGGAGTCGGCGGCCGACCAGGCGGCGCTCCGGTTCCTCGACGCCACCGGCCAATCCTCGCGCGGGATGCTGGAGTTCATGGAAGTCCTCGACGGCCAGGAACTGTTGAGCGCCGACCGCCAGGACCCTTACCTGCGCACCCATCCGCTGACCCGGGAGCGGATCGACACCGTGCGCGAGCATCTGTCCCGATCGCCCAACAGCGATAAACCGCAGCCCGCCCGGATCGAGGAATTGCACCGCCGGATGCTGGCCAAGCTCTACGCGTTCCTGGAGCCCTTCCGGAGAACCCTGCGCCGCTACCCCGAATCCGATACCGGTCTCGCCGCCCGCTACGCCAGGGCCGTCGCGTACTACCGCAAACCGGACCTGGGGAAGGCCCTGCCCCTGATCGACGGCCTCATCGCCGAGCGCCCCGAGGACCCGTATTTCCACGAGTTGAAGGGGCAGATGCTGTTCGAGAACGGACGGGCGGCCGAGGCCCTGAAGCCTTACGAAACGGCCGTGCGGCTGATGCCCCTTTCGCCTCTTTTGCGCCGCGGACTGGCCCAGGTCCAGCTGGAAATCGGGGACCCGGCCCTGCTCGAGCCGGCAATCCGCAACCTGCGCGCCGCCCTGCAACACGACGCCGAGGCCCCGTTCACCTGGCGCCAGCTCGCCATCGCGTATGGGCGCCGCGGCGATATGGGCATGAGCGCCGTGGCCCTGGCCGAGGAAGCCTTGCTCAAGGGCAACGTGCGCCAAGCCCGCTATCACGCCGGCAGGGCCGAGACACTGTTGCCCCACGGCTCGATCGGCTGGCTGCAGGCGCAGGACATCCTACAGGCGGCGAAGAAGGAGGAGTGACGCCCGCGGAATGACGGGCCCGGGTGGATTCCCGGCCACGGTGCCGACGGCCCATCAATTCTGCGTGATGCCCGGCGGCCGGCGCCTTGCCCTTGTCTCCCGGCGGTGTCCGGCGCATCATGCCCCGACCCCATGACTGCCAGGAAGGAAGGGTTGCACATGAGACTTGCCGGCATGCTGGGCGCCGTTCTCGCCGTCTGCGTCCTTGGCGCGTCCCCGGCCGCCGCCGCCGAGGATGCCCTGAGCCCCGGGCAGCAGCGCGCCGTCGAGGAGGTGGTGCGCGATTACCTGCGGCGCAACCCGGAGGTCCTGCTCGAGGCCATCGAGGCGATGCGCGCGAAGCGCGACGCCGAGCAGCAGGCGACGGTCCGGAAGAACCTCGTCTCCCTGCGCGGTGATCTGGAAAACGATCCGACCTCGCCGGTCGGCGGCAATCCCCGGGGCGACGTGACCATCGTCGAGTTCTTCGATTACCAGTGTCCCTACTGCAAGCGGGTTTTCCCCGCGGTGCAGACCCTGCTGAAAACGGACGGCAACATCCGCTACGTGTTCAAGGAATTCCCCATCCTCGGCCCGCAATCGGTGGTCGCCGCGCGCGCCGCCCTGGCCGCCTGGAAGCTGGACAGGGACAGGTACGTGCCCTTCCATGCCGCCCTTATGCAATCCACGGGCCGCCCGAACGAAAGATCCTGGACGTCGCGGCGGAAAGCGGCCTCGACGTGGAGCGGCTGCGCGCCGCCATGGCCGATCCCGGGATCGACAAGGTCTTGGCAAGGAACGCCGAACTGGCCAGGGCCCTGGACATCAACGGCACACCGGCCTTCGTCATCGGCGAGAATGTGGTCCCCGGCGCCGTCGACCTGGACACGCTGACGGCCCTGGTTTCGGCGGCACGCGGGGGGTAGACCGGCGTCAGCAGCGCGGCGCCGGGATGGCTTCGATCTTTTCCATGGTCATGACCACCGTCAACTGCGGGTAGTCGAGCACCACCCGCGGCACTACGCCGTTGTCCAGTTGCAGGACCTCGATCTCGTACTCCGGCGCCGGCGCCCGGCTGTCCAGCGGATAAAACGCCATGCGGATGTTCCAGCCCGGGCGCCGAACCAGCGCCCCCAACCCTTTTTTCCCGTGCCGGCCGGACTCCACGCGCCGTCCGATGAAGGCGATCACCTTGCGCGCACCTTGCCCGTCGGTACCGTCGAACACGATGCGCGGCGCCTGGCGGTCGCCGGCCAGCGCCCGCTCGATCAGCCAGGCCGTGTGACCGGTGGGAAACAGCGTCCCCTCGGGAAGGGCCATGGTCTTGCCGGGCGGCACCTTGAACGTGGCCTTGCCCGGTTTGCCGGCGGCGCCCAACCGTGCCTCGCCCTTGAAGCCCTCCACCTGCCGCCCCGTGACGTTGCGCACGGCGAAGCGGTACGATTTTCCGTCCAGGGATTCCCAGCCGGCGGAACGGATGTCCTGCTTGACCGTCGCGCCCGCCGCGGTGCCCATGTCCATGGACATTTCCTGGGTCGTGATCCAGCCGTCGCAGGTTTTCTCCAGCACTATTTTCGCCGCGCCGCGGGCATCGACGAACCCGGCGTTGGCCCGCATCGGTCCCAGCTTGACGGAATAGATGGCGCGGTGGGGCACAAGCCCGGCGGCCGCCGGCGCGGCGGATACAAGCCCGACCACAAGGGCGGCGGCCAGGGCCAGGGGACGGAGGGGAAGCCGGTAAGGGGACACGCGGGCAATCCTTTCCATGACGGCAGCGTACCATAGAGCCTGCCGCGCCCGGCGCAACGCCGTAGTCGCGCCGTGGCCGTGATTTCCCGGGCCGGACGCCCGGCCCCGGGGGATCGGTCCGCACAGTCGACGCAGCGCGCGATGGTCGGATCGATGGCGCGGCGCCTGGCGGGGAATTCCTGGCATTATCAGATTAATCGGGCGTGCGCTGGCGGATCGGAATCGGTCAAGACTCTGACGCGGCGAGTTGACGAAATAGCGGAATGAATTGCCCATTGCCGGAGGCTTAAGGAACCCCGCCAGGAGGCTCCGGCCGATTTGCTCCGACAACGCCCTCCGGACCGCCACCACCACCGCGCCCCGCGCCCCCCCTCTCCAACGGTCCCTGTTAAACAGATTGTGAAGGCGCGCAGGGCCGGGATAGGATACTATGACCTGACCGGCCGGGGGCGCGGTCACATGGGAACGCGGTCACATGCGAAAAGACATCGGCGGGTGGCTTACAAGTGTCA
>JACZWD010000252.1 GCA_022572335.1 Pseudomonadota bacterium | reverse complement strand
AGGCCGTCGGCCTCGCGCACGGTGGGTGCGGCTTCGATGCGGACCGGGATGTCCAGGTCCTTGACCATGCGCTTGATGACCAGTAGCTGCTGATAGTCCTTTTCGCCGAAAACGGCGATATCGGGCCGCACCTGCATGAGCAGCTTGGCGACCACGGTGGCGACGCCGGTGAAGAAGCCGGGACGATGCCCTCCCTCCAGGCAGTCGCCGAGTCCCGGCACCGAGACTTCGGTCACGTTGCCCTCGGGATACATCTCGCCCGTATCCGGCGCGAACAACAGATCGGCGCCGAGGGCGGCAAGACTGGCCGCGTCCGCCGCCTCGTCGCGGGGATAGACCCGCAAATCCTCGTCCGGCCCGAACTGGGTGGGGTTGACGAACAGGCTGACGCAGGTGCGTCCCGCCCTGGCCAGGGACAGGCGCACCAGGGACAGGTGCCCGTCGTGCAGGGCGCCCATGGTGGGCACCAGGCCCACCGTTTCCCCGGCCGCCCGCCAGGCGCCGACGCGGGCGCGCACCTCGGCGACGGTGCGCACGGTGTCGATGGATCCGTCGTCGGGCGCGGCGGCGGTCGCCTTGGGTTTAGCCACGGCGGCCTTTTCCCGGCTTCTTGATGCCGAAACAGTGTTCCGGTCCGGGAAAGCGGCGCGCCCGCACGTCCTCGGCATAGGCCGCCGCCGCCCTTTCCACCTGCTCGCCCAGCTCGGCGTAGCGTTTGACGAACCTGGGCGTGAACTGGGTGAACAGCCCGACCACGTCCTCGGTGACCAGGATCTGCCCGTCGCAGGCGGGCGAGGCGCCGATGCCGATGGTGGGCACGGGGACGGCGGCGGTGATGTCCCGGGCCAGGGACTCCACCGTCCCCTCGATGACCATGGCGAAGGCGCCGGCCTCGGCGACGGCGTGCGCGTCGGCCAGGATGGCGGCGGACGCCGCCTCGTCCTTGCCGCGGGCGTGGTATCCCCCGGCCGTGTGCACCGACTGGGGCAGAAGCCCGACGTGGCCGAGCACGGGAACGCCGCGCTTGGTCAGGAAGCGGATGGTCTCCGCCATCTCGGTGCCGCCCTCCAGCTTGACCCCGGCGGCGCCCGTCTCCGCCATCACCCGCGCGCAGGAGCGGAACGCGGCGGCCGGCGACTCCTGATAGGACCCGAACGGCATGTCGACGATGACACAGGCCGTTTGCGCCCCCCGCACCACGGCGGCCCCGTGGGCGATCATCATTTCCAGGGTCACCCCCAACGTGGTGTCCATGCCGTAAAGCACCATGCCCAGCGAATCGCCGACCAGCAGCATGTCCACCTGGGCGTCCAGCAGGCGCGCCATGGGCGTGGTGTAGGCGGTGAGGCTGACGATGGGAATGCCGCCCTTGCGCGCCCGCAAATCGGGAACGGTGGTCCGTCGTGTCCTGACCGGTTCGTCCAACACCGAAACTCCGAAGTGGCTTCGCCGCCTGTGCGCCGTGCCGGGCCGCGCGCGGCCCCGGATGCGGGATGGGCCGGCGCTACCCCCCTTGGCGCGAGGCCATACCGGCATCGCCGTACACTAAACCCAACACTAAACCCAAGATTCGTCTTCGCAAGGGGTTTTCCATGGCCCGACGTCGGCGTCGTCCGGCCCTGGGGATTACCCGGACGGGCCCTCTGTGGACAATGTGGAAAACCCCCTATGTGGTTATGGGAAAGGGGCTTTCTTGCGTTCCGATTGTGGAAAACTCTGGGGATGGTTATGGAGAAGCGGGGACAGCCAAGCAATTGAAAGGCAACGCGAAAATTGGTATTAACGCGGCCCGGGACAGGACACCGGATAGCATATCCGGGGATGGACCGGCGTTACGGCAAACGCACCGGCCGGGGGGGCACGATCATGGCGACGACCGAGGTGGCTCACCTTCTCGACCTTTGGGACAGGCGCATCTGCCCCCACTGCGGCACCCGTATGCGGGAGGGCGCGCGGGTGGTCAGCGGGGATGCGCGTGAAGGCGGATTCTGCTCCATCCGTTGCCATGGCACATACTACGCCTTCGAACTCGCCGCGAGAGCCGACTGGAGCGCCACGGAATCGTCCCAGCACGCCTAGCGCCGAAACACGCCTAGCACCGAAAGGCGAAACGACCCGGTCGTTTTGACTCGAGAAGCCCGCGGCCGCGGGCCGCGTCCGTTACGATCAGCCACGTCGACGCCCGGATAGGGGCCGCTGTCGGCGGCGGCGCCCCGCCCCACGGCTCACCCGAAACCGGAAGCGGGCCGGCGGCTGTGGAAGCCGGGGAAAACGTGGTATCGTCAGGTCCAGCCGGACGGCGGGCGCCACCGGATTGTGGGCAACCCCGGGGGTTGATTCTGCACCACTCGGGATAAATGCGTCTTATAATGCGTTGCGGCATAACGATGTTTTTGCGGTGGCTCCGGGCCTTGCCACGGCAGACCGGGCCCTTGCGCCGCCACAGCCGACGGGCCTGGACCGGGCGTGCCGCCGAATCGTCACGACCGCGGTTGCACGCCCGGATATTGACCAAGGGCCGAACGGGCCGCGCGGAGATCGCGTCACCATGGCTGAGAACGTGAGTTTGCTCTTCCCCGACATGGCCGAGGACGACAGGCCGTCGTTGTCGCGCCATTCGACGGGAATCCTGCCTTACCAGGAAATCCAGGCGCTGGTCAGGGAAAAGCGCCTTCTTGCCACGCGAGCCATTTCCGAGGACCAGATCCAGCCGGCGAGCATCGATTTGCGCCTGGGGTCCACGGCCTACCGCGTGCGCGCCAGCTTTCTCCCCGGCGCCGGGGTCCGGGTGCAGGACAAGATCGAAGTCCTGGGCATGCATGAAATAGACCTGTCCCCCGGAGCGGTCCTGGAAAAGGGGTGCGTCTACATCGTGCCG
>JACZWD010000069.1 GCA_022572335.1 Pseudomonadota bacterium | reverse complement strand
GCATCGTCAATACTTTTCGACGCCCTCCGACGGGCCGCATACGCGACCGCAACGGCGGCTTACCAAGGCTTTCGGACGGCGTCGCGCACGCTTCGCGATGCCCCGCATCGCCACGGCGCACGCTTAGAGCCGAAAACCTTGGTAAGCCGTCTCGTCGGGTCATGATCAGCGCCCCTTGGTATAGGGAGATCTGAGGTCTTGTTGTCCTATTTTCTCCTTGGCATCGCCCTGCTCGCCGGGTTGATCCTGGCCGGGCACTGGTTCGCCCGGGCCGACCCCAGGCGTCTGGCCAAGGTCCTCAAACGGCTTGCCTTTGCGCTCATCGCCGGCGTCGCCGTGTATCTGGTCCTTACCGGCCGGCTGGCCTGGGCCCTGTTTGCCCTGCCGGCGCTGCTGCCGTGGTTCCTGCGCTTCCGTTCCCTCGCCCGCACGGCCAAGGCCTATTCGCGCATGTCGGCGGCGATGGGCGGAGGCCCCGGGGCGGGGACGGGACAGGCCTCGGAGGTCGAGACCCGGTTCCTGCGCATGTTTCTCGATCACGACAGCGGTGCCATA
This sequence comes from Pseudomonadota bacterium, assembly GCA_022572335.1. Classification (GTDB taxonomy): domain Bacteria; phylum Pseudomonadota; class Alphaproteobacteria; order Rhodospirillales; family 2-02-FULL-58-16; genus JACZQZ01. Next base: position 10,863 of record JACZWD010000069.1, on the reverse strand, counting down.
ACCGGCGAGGTGATCTCCGGGACTTACGCCGGGCGGCGCCTGGACCAGATGTCGCTGGAGGAACTGCTGGAGCTGCTGAAGACGTGCTGGGAGGAAGACCAACAATCGGCGCAGGTTCTGGAGGCCTATCTGAACCGGGTCCACGGCAACTGGCGCGACGAAGCGGCTACGGCGGGCGGCCGCGGGACGGAGGCCTTCGGCGAAGGGCCCATGAGCCGCGAAGAGGCCTACCGCATCCTGGGCCTCGATCCCGACGCCGGCACCGGGGAAATCAGGGAGGCTTACCACCGGCTGATGGCCGGGCTGCATCCCGATCACGGGGGGTCTACCTATCTCGCCGCCAAGATCAACCAGGCCAAGGACGTGCTGCTCGGGAACTAGTGGCCTGTATACAGGCCATTAGCCCCCCGGGGTCGAACCGATCGGATCGTTTCGACGTGAGAAGCCGGCGACGGGCCGGCGCGGTCAGAAGGCCAACGGCGTGGTCAGTTGGGCGATCGAGCGTACCCGGTTCCTGGCGGTGCCGGCCGACTTGGCCACGAACCAATCGGCCGGGACCATGCGTACGGCCCAGGCGTCGTAGATACCGGCCCGGCGGAGGACCGAGCGGACATCCTTTTGTTCGCCGCGGCCGAAGGGTCCGATCGCCACCCGGAACAGCCGGCGGCCGTCCAGCATTACGGTTACGATGGAAGGCGCGAGCGCGCTATGCCGCGCCGTCAGGCGCTCGGCGTTGGTCCACCGCGAAAACGAGCCGATCACGTAGTAAAGGCCCGGACCGGCTATCGCCGCGGGCACCCGTTCCCGGCGCCACGCGGGCCGGTCCGCGGTTGCCGCCGGCCGTAAGTGATCCACGGTCCCGGGCGCGCCGGGCGTATCCCCGGCGGCGGCCGCCGTCGCCGGTTGGAACAGCCCCGACGGGGGTGCCGTTTCCTCCGCCGGTGCGGAGGCGGTGGTGAAATCGGCCAAGTGCGGCTCGGCCGGCCCGAGGAGTCCGGATTCGGCTCCGGGCACGGCCACATCCATCGACTCGTCCCCGGTGGAGCCCGAGGCGGTGATGATGGCACCGAGATCAGCGGAGTCCGCGCCGCCGGCCGTCGGCTGCCCATCGGCGGCGGCGACGGCGAAGGCGCTGTCTTCGTCGATGCATAGCTGGCCGCCCGTCAAGCGGCGCCATATCGCGCAGTCCTTCTGGGCGATCTGGGAAAGGGCGTGGTCGGCGACGGTCTTCTCGCTCACGGCGAGGCTGATGGCGTCGACGGCGAATGAGGCGACGGTGACGGCGGTGGGCAACCCGCATGCGGCCACGAACAATGGCAACAGGACCACGCCGAGGCGTAGGGTCTTCGGGTGGATCTTGCGGGGCGCGCGCAAGCGCCGGGCGTCGGTGGTCGTGATTGGCATCGTGTTTCCCCTCCAATCAACGTCGATAAAATTCGGTAAATAATAAAATCAAAAAGGTTCGAAATGTAGCCCAGCAATGCACAAGCCTATATATCGCATTTACTGATTTGTAAAGAATAAATAGTTTACAAATAACAATATAAAAATTTATATAATTGAATTATCAGTTTTTTTATTATCTTGTATTTGATTAAAATTCGAGATGATCGTGCGCGGCGCCTGCGGTCGCCGGACGTCTGGGCCGACGCCGGTGCGGGCGGCGGCATCCGGCCAGGCGGCGAAGGCTTGGGTTGCGGTGCCCGGTTTGCTGTGGCACAAAGACCGCGCCCGCGGACGCGCCGCGGCCGTACGTCCGAACAGCACCACTATTCCGGGGGACGCCCATGGTCGAGCCTGTACGCAAGGCCGTGTTTCCGGTGGCCGGGCTGGGAACCCGGTTCCTGCCGGCGACCAAGGTCCTGCCCAAGGAGATGCTTGCCGTGGTGGACAAGCCGTTGATCCAGTACGCGGTGGAGGAGGCCCGCGAGGCCGGGATCGAGGACTTCATTTTCGTCACCGGACGGGGCAAGAGCCTGATCGAGGACCATTTCGACCACGCCGTCGAGCTTGAGCAGGTGCTGAAGGAACGGGGCAAGGACGAGGCGCTGCGCTCGGTGCTCGACTGCATGCCCGGGCGGGTGTTCTATACCCGCCAGCGCCAGCCGCTGGGGCTGGGCCACGCCGTGTGGTGCGCGCGCGGCTTCGTCGACGGCGGGCCGTTCGCGGTCTTGTTGGCCGACGACCTAATCCTTGCCGAGCCCGGGTGCCTCAAGCAGATGATGGAGGTCTACCGGGAGACCGGGGGCAATCTGGTGGCGGTCGAGGACGTGCCGCGCGCCCACACCATGCGCTACGGCATCCTGGACGTGGTGGAAGACGACGGCCGCCTGGCCCGGGCCAGGGGCCTGGTGGAGAAACCGGCGCCGGAGGACGCGCCGTCGACCCTATCCATCATCGGGCGCTACATTCTCGGACCCGAGATTTTTCCCCATCTGGACCGGCACGAACTGGGCGCCGGCGACGAAATCCAGCTCACCGACGCCATGGCCAGGACCATCGGCGACGTCCCCTTCCACGGCCTCAGGTTCTCCGGGAAACGGTTCGACTGCGGCGGCAAGCTGGGGTACCTCGAAGCCAACGTCGCCTTCGCGCTGACCCGCGACGAGCTGGCCGGCGACGTCCGCGCCATGCTGAAGGGGTATGCGTGAGTCCCCGCGCCGGCCCGGCGTCCCCGCCCGGCAAGGCGTCGTCGCGGAAAGCGGCCGCCAGCGGAGATAGGACGGAGCCATGCATGTTGCGATGATCGGCACCGGGTACGTGGGCCTTGTTTCCGGTGTCTGCTTTTCCGAATTCGGCCTCGACGTGGTCTGCGTCGACAAGAATGCGGACAAGATCGACCGCCTGAACCGGGGCGAGCTGCCCCTGTACGAGCCGGGGCTGGACAGCCTGATGGCGGGCAACGTCAGGGGCGGGCGGCTGTCGTTCACCACCGACCTGGGCAAAGCGGTGGATGGGGCGGAAGCGGTTTTCATCGCCGTCGGGACGCCGAGCCGCCGCGGCGACGGGCACGCCGATGTGTCTTTCGTCTACGAGGCGGCCAGGGAGATCGCCGCCGCCATCGGCGGATACACGGTGATCGTCAACAAATCCACCGTGCCCGTGGGTACCGGGGACGAGGTGGAGCGGATCATCCGCGAGGCCCGCCCGGACGCCGAGTTCGACGTGGTCTCGAACCCGGAGTTCCTGCGCGAAGGCTCGGCGATCAATGATTTCATGCGTCCCGACCGGGTGGTCATCGGTTCCGACAGCGAACGCGCCAACGCGGTGATGCGCCGGCTCTACCGGCCCTTGTTCCTGATCGAGACGCCGATCCTGTTCACCTCGCGCCCGACGTCCGAGCTCATCAAGTACGCCGCCAACGCCTTCCTCGCCACCAAGATCACGTTCATCAACGAGATCGCCGACCTGTGCGAGAAGGTCGGCGCCGACGTCCACGACGTGGCCAGGGGGATCGGCCTGGACGGGCGCATCGGGCGCAAGTTTTTGCATGCCGGTCCCGGCTATGGCGGTTCGTGCTTCCCCAAGGACACCCTGGCCCTGGTGCGCACGGCCCAGGAACTGGGCGGCCGTATGCGCATCGTCGAGGCGGTGACCGAAATCAACACCGTGCGCAAGAAGCACATGGCGCAAAAGATCGTGGATGCCTGCGGCGGGTCCGTGGACGGCAAGACCATCGCCGTGCTCGGGCTCACCTTCAAACCCAACACGGACGACATGCGCGAGGCCCCCAGCCTCGACATCGTGTCCGCCCTGCAGGCCGCCGGCGCAACCGTGCGCGCCTTCGATCCGGTGGGCATGGACGAGGCAAAGGCGACGCTCGACGGCGTGGTCTGGTGCGACAACGCCTATGACACCATGATCGATGCCGAGGCGCTGACCATCATCACGGAGTGGAACGAGTTTCGGGCGCTGGATTTCGATCACGTGAAATCGCTGATGAAACGCCCGGTGATGGTGGACCTGCGCAACATCTACAATCCCGACGAGATGGCGGCGGCCGGTTTCCATTACACCTGCGTCGGCCGCCCGTCGCCGCCGAAGGGTTGAGGCGGCGGGCGCATGTCCGAAGCGCGTACCCTGGACCCGACGATCCTGCGCGAATACGACATCCGCGGCATCGTCGACGACACCCTGGGGGCGGTGGACCTCCACGCCATCGGCCGTGCCTTCGGCACCATGGTCATCGGCGACGGCGGCCGCACCATCGCCGTCGGCTACGACGGGAGACTGAGCTCGCTGGACCTGGAGGCGGCCCTCGTCGACGGCTTGGCCGCTTCGGGCCTGAAGGTGCTGCGGGTCGGGCTGGGGCCGACTCCGATGCTCTATTACGCCACCCATGCGCTGGCCACCGACGCCGGGGCGATGATCACCGGTTCCCACAACCCGCCCGAATACAACGGCGTCAAGATGGTCCTCGCGGGGCGGCCCTTTTTCGCCGACGCCATCCAGGAACTGGGCCGGGTGGCGGCCGCCGGCGACTTCGCGTGCGGACGCGGCAAGGTGCTCGACCGCCCGGTACTCGAGGCGTACGTGGAACGGTTGGCCCGCGACTTCGACCCGGTCAAGCCGCTCGCCGTGGCCTGGGACGCGGGCAACGGCGCCGCCGGCGACGCCCTGACGATGTTGTGCGCCGGCCTGCCGGGGCGGCACGTTTTGCTCAACGAACGCATCGACGGCACCTTTCCGGCCCACCACCCGGACCCCACCGTGGAGGCCAACCTGGAGCAGCTCAAAGAATGCGTCGCCGCCGAGAAATGCGACCTCGGGATCGCCTTCGACGGCGACGGCGACCGCATCGGCGTCGTCGATTCCCTGGGCCGGGTGCTGTGGGGGGATCAGCTGCTCGCCATCCTGGCGCGGGACGTGCTCGAGGACCTGCCCGGCGCCACCATTATCGCCGACGTCAAGACCAGCCAGGCGTGTTTCGACGAGATCGCGCGCCTCGGCGGCACGCCCCTGATGTGGCGCACGGGCCACTCCCTGATCAAGGCCAAGATGGCGGAGACCGGCGCGCCGCTGGCCGGCGAGATGAGCGGCCATATCTTTTTCGCCCACCGCTACTACGGCTACGACGACGCCATGTACGCGGGCATGCGCCTGCTCGCGGTGCTGGGCCGTTCGGACGAAAGCCTGGCCGAGTTGCGCGACCGCCTGCCGGCGATGGTCAACACGCCGGAGGTGCGCTTTCCCTGCGACGAGGACCGCAAATTCCAGGTCATCGATGAGGTCCGCGAGCGCCTCGAGGGCATGGACGGAATCACCGTGCACGACATCGACGGGGTCCGCGTGCAATCGGACGACGGCTGGTGGCTGCTGCGCGCCTCCAACACCGAGGCCGTTCTCGTCGCCCGCTGCGAGTCCGACAGCGAAGAGGGCCTGAAGCGGCTCAAGGGGGCCCTGGCCGACCAGCTTCGCGCCAGCGGGCTAAAGATTCCCCGGTTTTCCTGAGGCCCCACCGCCTATATATGGAGGGCCGGCGTGGCGGCCGGCGGCGAAAGGAGGCGTGCTCGTGGCCGATACCGTGACCGGGGAGGCGGCGCTCGACGCCGTGCGCGAACAGCTTCCGGTGGCGCTCTGCGCCTTCGACGCCAGGGGCCTGAAATGCGGCCTGGTCGTCGTCGACGAGGTCAACGGCTTCGCCACCGTGGGCGCCGGCGCCCTGGCGCCGCGCGCGCCCAACGCCCAGGTCAGCCGCATGGTCGAGGAGACGGACCGCCTGGCCCGCGTCTTCGCCGGGCGCGGCCTGCCCATCGCCGCGTTCCTCGACACCCACGAGCCGGGCAAACCGGAACCGCCCTATCCGCCCCACTGCGAGAGGGGCACCGGCGAGGAAGAGCTGGTGCCGGCGCTCAAGTGGTTCCACGACTGTCCCCAGGCGACGCTGATGCGCAAGGACTGCATCAACGGCTTCGTCGGCGCCCAGGCCCTGGACAGCGGCGACAACGGCATGGTCCGCTGGGTCAACGCGGGCGGCCTGGAGGCCATCGTCGTCGTCGGCATCTGCACCGACGTCTGCGTCATGGACTTCGTGCTGACCATGCTGTCGGCGCGCAACCACGCCATGATGCCGGCGTTGCGCGACATCGTCGTCTACGAGGCCGGCTGCGCCACCTACGACCTGCCCAGGGAGACGGCGCTGTCCCTCGGCCTCGGGGAAACGGCCTCTCACCCGCAGACCCTGACCCATCACCTGGGCCTTTATTTCATGGCCTCGCGGGGGGCCGTGCTGGCGTCTTCCGTGCGCCTGTAGGCGCCGGCCGGACGGTGGCCGTGGTGGAGTACTTCTTTTACGGAACCCTGATGGATGGAGACGTGCTGGCCCGCGTCGTCGGCCGGCCCGTTCCCCCGGCACCCATGGAGGCCGCCGTCGTCGAAGGCTACCGGCGCCTCTACGTCGCCGGCGCCTGGTATCCCCAGCTGGTGCCGGCCCCCGGCGGGCGGGTCTTGGTACCCTCTATCACAATGGGATGGTACTAGGTGCCGACGAAGGCCATCTGGACGCCTTTGAGGCGCATCTCCATGCAGTCCATCTTGCGCTTCTTGAGGATGCGGCAGGCGCGGTAGGCCTGTCTCTTGCTGAGGCCGAGGATGCGCGCCCGGTACACGGGCTGGCGGTTGCGGATCTTCAGGGGCACGACCTTGATGGTGCCGTTTTCGAGGAGACCCGGCAGCCTTTCGACCACCGTGACGGCCCTCTCGTAGGCCGGCGAATAGCGCATGTAGGCCCCGACCTGGATGCCCCACTGACTCTTCGATGTCCTGGCCGGCGCGGCGGCGGATTTGGCGGCCGAGGCGGGGCGCGTGGAGGCGCGCCGTTTCCGTGTCGCCGGCCGGGCCTTCTTTTTCCGCGTCCCCTCGTCGGCCGCCGCCGTCCGTGTGGGCGTGCCGTTCAGGACCCTGAAACCCTTGTCCAGAAGCCTGGCCATGTGGCGGTCCCGCGCTCTCGGCGAGCGGCCGCCGAAAACGACGCCGATCAGCCGGTGGCCGCCGCGCTTGGCCGAGGCCACCAGGTTGAAGCCCGAGGCGCGGATGTAGCCGGTCTTGATGCCGTCGGCGCCGTCGTAGGTGGCGATCATCTTGTTGTGGTTGCGGTGGCGGATGCCGCCAAAGGTGAATGTCTTGGTCGAGAAGAAATGGTAATGCCGCGGGAAGTCGGTGATCAGGGCGCGGGCGAGGACCGCCATGTCCCGGGCCGTGCTTTGCTGTCCCCGGTGGGGGAGGCCCGAGGCGTTGCGGAAGATGGTCCGATCCATGCCCAGCCGGCGCGCGGTGGCGGTCATGGCGAGGGCGAATTTGCGCTCGCTGCCGCTCAGCGCCTCGGCGACGGTCGCCGCCACGTCGTTGGCGGACTTCGTCACCATGGCCAGGATGGCCTGCTCGACCGTAATCGTCTGCCCCTTGCGCAGCCCCAGCCTGGACGACGGCTGGCGGGCGGCGCGGGCGGAGACTTTCAGGCGCTGGTGCATGGAAAACCGGCCGTCCTCCAGGGCCTCGAAGACCATGTACAGCGTCATCATCTTGGTCAGGGACGCCGGGTAGTTACGGGTGTTCGCGTTCACCGCGTGGACCACGCGGCCGGTCTCGGCGTCCATGATGACGGAGGCGTATTTTGCCAGGCCGGGAGAGGCGGATAGGACGGAAACGCCCACCGCGCAAACGCACGCCGCGGCCACACGGAGGAAGCGGTCTCTGCCGTCGACCCTCATGATACCCCTAACCGGTGTCCCCGGGAGGCCTTTGACTTACTATGGCCTCCTCCCTGTTGCCTTGATTGTAACCGCAAACCGGGGGACCGTCTCAAGCCGTTTCCACGGTATTTTCGCGATTTCGCACCAAAGCGCCCCTTCCATCGACCCTACCCCGACGTTCCTAGCCCAACGCCGATAACAAACCGTTAACGCCGTTGCCCGGTTTCGCCACGGCGCCGCCGGCGCCCGTCTTCCGATGGCGTCCCCGTTCTTGTGTGCGGACGCGAAAAATTCACGGAACGTTTTCGGAGTTTCATTATAATTTCCAATTATAACAATCTATTGCGTCTGTACTCCGGATATATTGCGGTGCACAAAAAACCCTTGACATGGGCAAAATCAGGATTATATTCGGCAATGATGTTGCAGTGCAGCATTCCGGTCGATGCCCGCCGGCCCGCGCACGGGCACTGGATTTGGAACCGTTTTGGAATTCGGAGTATTACGATGACCGCTGCGAGGAAAAACAACGCCGGCAAAGCCGGCACCGCCAAACCCGTCGAGGCCGCCGTGGCCGCCGGCGCGGAAGCCGTGGAGACCGCCGTCAAGGCGGGCGCCCAGGTGGCAGCCAAGGGCTACGAGAAGGCCGTCGCCATGGGCCGGGAACAGGTCGAGACCGCCGTCAAGGCCGGCGCCGGCGCCTTCAAGGGCTACGATGAGCTGGCCGGCTTCGGCAAGGACAACGTCGAGGCGGTGATGACGTCGGGCGCCATCCTGGCCAAGGGCGTGCAGGACCTCAACGACGTGTGGCTCGGCCTCGCCCGGGCCTCCGTGGAGGACGCCGTGGGCGCCGCCAAGGCGCTGTTCGGCTGCAAGACCCTGCCCGAGATGGTCGAGGTGCAGACCGGCCTGGCCCAGGCCCAGTACGAGAAATTCGTCGCCGACAGCCGGCGGCTTTCGGCCATGTCGGCGAAGCTGGCCGAAAACGCCTCGGCGCCGATCACCGCCCGCGTGACCGTGGCGGTGGAGAAATTCAACAAGCCGCTTGCTGCCTGAGCTTCTCCCATCCTCCCCTGATCGGGCAGCAGCGATTGGCGCCCGGCGGCACTGTCCGCCGGGCGCATTTTCTTTCGCCCGTTCGATGGGGCGTCAGGCCCCGCGCCGGCGCCCGCCCTTTGCATTTTGCGAACAGGCGCCTATGGGCACGGAGGGCGAAAATGTGCTATGATCGGCTTGCCGCGGATGGCGCGCCAAGGCGAGAAAAAACGTCGGGAGGTCAAAGGGTTATGGTAAAGCCGGGGGCCGGAGCCGGTTCCATTGCCGGGCCGCGGAGGGCGACCGGGGCGGTGCCGGGCCCGAACGGGGATGCATCGTCTGCCCGGAGGACCGTTTCACCCGCGGGTCCGTCCGCAGGCTCTTCCCCAAACCTCCCGAAAGCGAATATATAATACCAGGGGGGGCGTTCGTCCGCCCCCCGGACCGGCGAGTATGGAGCGATGGCGAGAAAGACCGGTACCCAGGGACCCATCGACGACGGCGACACCGCCACGGGCGTAATCACCAAGCCCCGGGCCAGGACCAAGAAGCCGTCCATGTACAAGATCCTGATGCTCAATGACGATTACACGCCCATGGAATTCGTCGTCAATGTCCTGGAGGGGGTGTTCGCCATGGCCCTGCAGGAGGCCACGCGCATCATGCTCCATGTCCACCAGCGCGGCGTCGGGGTGTGCGGCGTCTATACCTACGAGGTGGCCGAAAGCAAGGTCGCCCAAGTCATAGAACTGGCGCGCAAGGCACAGCATCCGCTACAATGTACCATCGAGAAGGACGGGACCGACCAAGAGGGGGGCGAATAGGCCGCTCATGCTGTCACGGAACCTGGAACAATCGCTCCATCGGGCGTTGGCGCTGGCCACCGGGCACCGCCACGAGTTCGCCACGCTCGAGCACCTTTTGCTGGCCCTGACCGAGGACCAGGACGCCATCGCCGTCCTGCGCGCCTGCGGCGTCGACCTGGACGAGCTGCGCCAGAGCCTGACCGAGTTCATCGATAACGAGCTGTCCAGCCTGGGCACCGCGCGCACGGCCGACCCCAAACCCACCGCCGGCTTCCAGCGCGTGATCCAGCGCGCCGTCATTCACGTGCAGTCGTCGGGCCGCGAGCAGGTGACCGGGGCCAACGTGCTGGTCGCCCTGTTCTCCGAGCGCGAATCCCATGCCGTCTATTACCTCCAGGCCCACGACATGTCGCGGCTCGACGCCGTCAATTACATCTCCCACGGCATCGCCAAGGTGCCCGGGGAATCCCAGCCGCGCACCGTGCACGGGGCCGACGTCGACGTGGACGCGGAAAAGGTGGTCAAGAAGGGCCACGAGGCGCTCGACGCCTATTGCGTGGATCTCAACAAGAAGGCGGCCGAGGGCCACATCGATCCGCTCATCGGGCGCGAGGCCGAGATCGAGCGGACCATCCAGATCCTGTGCCGGCGCAACAAGAACAACCCGCTCTATGTGGGCGAGCCCGGTGTCGGCAAGACCGCCATCGCCGAGGGCCTGGCGCGGCGCATCTTCCACGGAGAAGTTCCCGACGTCCTGCTGGACTGCACCATTTTCTCCCTCGACATGGGGTCGCTGCTGGCCGGCACCCGGTATCGCGGCGACTTCGAGGAACGCCTGAAGGGCGTCATCACCGAGCTGGAGAACACGCCCGGCGCCATCCTGTTCATCGACGAAATCCACACCGTGATCGGCGCCGGCGCCACCAGCGGCGGCTCCATGGACGCCTCCAATATCCTCAAGCCCTCGCTCGCCGCGGGGAAATTGCGCTGCATGGGCTCGACCACCTACAAGGACTACCGCAACTACTTCGAAAAGGACCGGGCCCTGGTGCGCCGGTTCCAGAAGATCGACGTCTATGAGCCGTCCATCGAGGAGACGGTCAAGATCCTGCGCGGGCTCAAGCCCTATTTCGAGGAGCACCACAAGGTGCGCTACACGGCGGAAGCCCTGCGCACCGCCGTCGAGCTCTCGGCCCGCTACATCAACGACCGCAAGCTGCCCGACAAGGCCATCGACGTGATCGACGAGGTGGGTGCCTCGCGCATGCTGGTGCCCGAACACCGGCGGCCAAAGACGGTGACGGTGAAGAACGTGGAGGCGGTGGTCGCCA
>JACZWD010000251.1 GCA_022572335.1 Pseudomonadota bacterium | reverse complement strand
CGGCCCCCGGCGTCGTCGCGCGCCGCTTGTGATGCTCCAGCATCACGGCGCGCCGCGCTCCTAGCCGGATGACCTCGGAAGACCGTCGTATGATGCGCGAAATCGTGCAAGTGAGTACTAAAAAATGGCGTAGATGAACGGGGCGATGGCCGTGCCCTGGGCGGCGATCAACAGACCGCCGAGGGCGATCAGCCCGATGATGATGGGCGCCATCCAGAACTTGCGGTACACCCGCATGAACTTGAACAACTGACCAAGAACGTAAAACATGCGCGCCCCTGCCTCCCTCAGAACATGTCGCGCAGCGTTTCGGCGTCGGTCCGGCGCGTCACCGGCGTCCAGTAGGTGGGCGCTTTCGCATCGAAGCCCCGGGACATGGGGTCGCGGCCCAGAAGGCGGAGTATCAGGCCCGCGGGCACGATGAAAACGTAGAAAAACAACCCCAGCAGCAGGTAGTTGTTGACGTGGCCCAGGCGGTGCGCGAACACGGCCCACAGACGGTTCAGGGGCAAAAGCACCCAGGGGACGGCGAGCGCGGTGACCAGAAACAGTCCCGCCGCCGCCATCACCCAATAGAGCCGGGCGTCGAAGGCCAGCCAGCCGACGCCCGCGATGATCGCGAACACGGCGGCGAACATCAGCCCGAATGCGCGGTCGCTCTGCCGGATGGCGGCCATGGTTCTCACCGATTCGCTCATCTAGGGGTCCAAACCTAAAGGTCCGGAACCTCGTCGCTCAGGTTCCACCGGTCCCGCCATTCGGGATCGGCGCAGTATATGCGGTACACCAGCTCCATGGTTTTCAGCGCGTCCTCCGAGGTGCCGTTGACGACGGGCGTGTCGTTGGCGATGGCGTCGGCGAACCCGGCGATCTCGTCGGCCCAGGACGGATCGTGGTTGTAGCGCGTGGTCTGCTCCCTGGGGTCGCCCGTCTCGTCGTCGCCGACCCAGGCCACGGTCATGGTCTCGGCGCCGTAGCTCTTGGAGCTGGACAGGATGCCGCTCAGCGTAATGGCGCCGCGCTCGAGGGTCATTTCCAGGCTGAAACGATGGCGCCACTGGGTCGCCGACGAATGCAGGATGGCCACCCGGCCGTCCGCCGTGCGCATCAGGGCGTAGGCGTTGTCCTCCACGTCGTGGTTCCAGAACGCGTTGGAGATGAAACTGTGGATCTCGGTGAACTCCCCGGCGAACAGGCGCAGCAGGTCCACCATGTGGATTCCCTGGTCCAGCAGCACGCCGCCGCCGGCAAGCGCCCGCTCGGTGCGCCACGAGGTCTGGCCGAAGGTGACCGGCTTCGACTTGCCGTACATGCCGCGCAGGTTGATCACCTGGCCGAGCTCGCCGTCCCGCACGATCTTCAGGGCGTCGCGGACGGAATCGTGATAGCGGTGGTTGAAGCCGTACTGGAGCTTGAGGGCGGGATGGGTGCGCTCGCAGGCGATGACCCGGACCACGTCGGCGACGTCCCGTCCGGGCGGCTTTTCGCAGAACACGTGCAGGCCGCCTTCGAGCCCGGCGATGGTGACCTCGGGGTTGATGTCGTTGGTCAGGCAGACGAACAGCACGTCCAGGTCCTCTTCCAGGACCCGCTTGTAATGGGTGTAGTAACGCACCCCGTCGTCGAACGTCCCGTCCCCGTCCAGGCGGCGGTCGCACACGGCCACCGTCTTCAGGCGTGGGTGCAGGTCGATGAAATGGCGGCGCCGGTTGCCGACGATGCCGTAGCCGGCGATGCCGACGCGCAATGGTTCGGTCATGGTCGATGTCCGTTTTCCCGGCCGGCGGGCCGGACCCGCCGCCCCGCCGCTTTCCGGGCCGACTTCACAGGTTCCCCACTTTCGGGTCGGTCCCCGAGTACGCCCCGCCCTCGCCGCCGACGGCGAACACATCGGCGATCCTTGCGAGAAGGTTGTGAATCCGTCCTTTTCCCCTGAAATCCGGAAGCCGGGCTTTGTTTCGCCGTTTTTTCAGCAGGGTCTCGATCTTCGCCGACGTACCGGGTGACAGCAAACCTTTCGCGCCGGCCGACCGGGACAGGACCTCCGCCAGGTCGAAATACCCATACGACAGGTATACGACAACGGCGCGGAATATCTTCGCCTCCGATATGCCGGGCATGGACAGGACCCGTTCCGGCGTCCTCAGGTACAGCGCGTCGGCGAAGACGAACTGCCCCTTCATGGTGTTGCCGTAGTTCCCGGTGCCGGCGCGGCGCCAGAAGTACCGTCTCAGGTCGACGAGCTCGAAGCCCAGGTCCTGGACCAACCCGTGGACGTCGGGAAACAAGGGCTGGCCCTGGCGCAGCGGAAGGAATTCCACCTCCAGCTCCAGCCCGATCACGGTCCGCAAGGACTCCCCGCCCCCTTTCAGGATCGGCAAGGTGTATCCCTCGGCATCGATCTTGATGAAGTCGACATCCTGGATTCCGTTGGCTTTCAATTGGTTGTCCAGGGTATCGGCGCGGATTTTGATGGTCTTTACCGTATGGAACCTCTCCGGGTCGGGGAATTTTTCCAAGATGGCCCGGTTCGGCGGATACACGGACGACACCGGCTGTTTCCTGGCCAAACGAAATTCGATGTCCCCGCTGCGGTCCGACAGCGCCGAGTTTATGACGGTCCAGTTGTCCGGCGCCATGGATGTCAGGGTGTCGAATTCCCGCGGGTCGGGTTCGAACAATACCGCCCTGAGGCCGCACGGCAATGCGCTCCACCGGGCATGGATGCCGCCGCTGGCGCCGATGTCGACGATGATCAGCGGATCGTTGTCAGGGGATGCATTTTCCATGGTCACCGACCCGTTCCGTCTGCGCTCTGCAATCGTCCTTCACCGGGACACCGCCCCGGCACCCGAGCCCGGCGGCGGCGTGCGGTACAGCCTGGCC
>JACZWD010000068.1 GCA_022572335.1 Pseudomonadota bacterium | reverse complement strand
GAGCCCGCCGGGAGGCACCGCCTGCGGCGGCCCCAGGGGCCCAAGGTCGGGCGCGAAGACCTGGGCGTAGACGTCGGCCCGCTTGGTGTCCAGCACCACCAGAAGGGGATCGGCGGCCCGTTCGCCCTCGGGGACGCCATGGGCCACCGCCTCCAGGGTGGTGACGCCGAGGCACGGAAGGCCGGCCGCGACGGCCATGCCCCGCGCCGCCGCCAACCCGATGCGCAGGCCGGTGAACGCGCCCGGTCCGACGGTCACCGCCAGCAGGTCGAGTTGGGAAAATCCGCACCCGGCTTCCGCAAGGACGTCCAGGATCATCGGCATCAGGGCCTCGGACTGCCCGCGCTCCATCCGGGCGAGGCGCCGCGCGCGCACGCGGCCGTCCCGCCACAGCGCCGCCGAACAGGCAGAGGTGGCCGTATCCAGAGCCAGAATCCTCACCGCGCCATGTCCCTCTTAGTGTCGTGTCCCAGAGATTCGTACGCTAGGACTCACCTGCACCGCGGTTATACTGCCTTTCCCCGGCCCCGGCGCGCACCGATTGTAAGGGAGCCGCTTATGGCCCTTGTCGAGATCACCCCGTCCAGCCACGACGTCGAGATCGACCTCGCCTACGCCGGGGCGGACAACTTCACGGGCAGGCCGGTGTACCGGCGGGCCGCGTGCTATCTGCACGCCGACGCCGAACGGCTGCTCGGCCGGGCCGTCGACCTGGCGGCGGCGCAAGGGTTTCGCCTGAAGATCTTCGACGCCTTCCGTCCCACGGAGGCCCAGTGGGTGCTATGGAACCACACCCCCGATCCCCGGTTCCTGGCCGATCCGCGCCGGGGATCGCCCCACTCGCGGGGCGTCGCCGTGGACCTGACCCTCGTCGACGGAGACGGGCGGGAGCTGGAGATGGGCACCAGGTTCGACGCCTTCACGCCGCATTCCCATCACGGCAGCACGGCCGTGCCGCCGCAGGCACAGGGCAGGCGCTGCCTTCTTCTCGGCCTGATGACGGCGGCGGGGTGGGACTTCTACGGCAACGAGTGGTGGCACTATCAGCTGTTCGACAGCCGCCGCTATCCCCTGCTCGACGACGCGGATCTCCCCGAGGGGATGATGTGAGCGCCCGGCCAACGGGACCGCCTGGTGGAATCGCGGCGGCGGCGGGGCCGGTGCGGCGGCGGCGCCGGATTTCACCGGGCGCGCATGACACTTGTGCTTCGCCGCGGAAGCGGGAAGAATCCCGCGTAGTACCCTCCTATTGTGATAGAGGGTACCAGGCACACGCACGGGTTCCGCAACACCATGAACGGCCAATGAGCGGTCTTCGCGAAACACACACCGGCCTCTCCGGCGGAACCCTGCGGCGGTGCCTCGCCGTCGTTCTGCTGGCCGGCGCCGGGTGGGCGGCCGCGCCGCCATCGGTGGCCCTGGCGGAAATTTCCGCCGTCGTGCTCATGTACCACCGCTTCGGGGAGGGGAAGTATCCTTCCACCAACATCACGATCGCCCAGTTCGAGGCGCACATCAGGGAACTCACGAGCGGCCCCTACACGGTGCTGCCCGTGCCCCGGATCATCGAGGCGCTGCGCCTGGGCACGCCCCTGCCCGAGCGCACCGTGGGCCTTACCATCGACGACGCCTACCTGTCCGTCTACACCGAGGCCTGGCCCCGCCTGAAAGCGGCCGGCCTGCCGTTTACCCTGTTCGTCGCCACCGAGCCCCTTGACCGCAAGCACCCCGATTACATGACCTGGGACAACCTCCGCGAAATGGCCGGGGCCGGCGTCACCATCGGCCATCAGACCGCCTCTCACCTGCACATGGCGAAGGCCGGCGCCGAACGCAACAGCCGCGACATCGCCCGCGCCGACGGGCGCTTCAGGGCAAATCTCGGGATGCGGCCCAAGCTGTTCGCCTATCCGTACGGCGAGGCCGGCCTCGCGGTCCAGAAACTGGTCCGCGGAGCCGATTTTGCCGCCGCCTTCGGACAGCACTCGGGCGCCATCGGCGGCACCGACAACCTCTATTACCTGCCGCGCTTCGCCATGAACGAGAAGTACGCAGACCTTGCCCGCTTCCGCCTGGTGGCCAACACCCTGGCCCTGCCCGTCACCGACATGGTGCCCGCCGATCCGTTGATCATGGTGCCCGCCGATCCGTTGATCACGGAGCTCAACCCGCCGGCCATCGGCTTTACGGTCATCGGCAACGTCAGGGGCCTGGAGCGGCTGACCTGTTTCGCCTCCCACGAAGGCAAGGCGAAGGTCGAGCGGCTGGGCACATCGCGGATCGAGGTGCGGGTGAAAAAGCCGTTTCCCAAGGGACGCACGCGCCTCAACTGCACACTGCCGGCGAAGGACGGCCGCTGGCGGTGGTTGGGCCGCCAGTTTTACGTGCCCTGATAACCGGGCACGACCGATTTTCCTGAACGGAATTCCTTAGATCGAGGGCTTGGCCGCCGTCCCGGTCTCGCGGAGACGGGCGTCGTCCAATCGGCGCAGGCCGTTGGCCTCGATGATGGTGCGAATGGCGGCCACATAGTCCGCGCCGCGCTGGGCATACCCCGCCAGTTCTCCGGCCAACACCGCGCCTTCGAGGGGGGCGCCGGCGCGCCGCATGCGCGCCCGGGCGCGGCGGAATTGCCGGTAGGCGCCGTGCCTGTTGAGATTGCGAACGTAGCTCCTGACCGACTCGAGCAGGCTGCCGTAGGCCTTGACCTTGTGGGTCTTGCCCTGGTCGCGCCTGAGGGGTGTCATGCCGCCGTCCCGCGCCGTGGTCCACATGCCGAACAGCGCGTTGCCATCGCGCCCGAAACGGGACGTGCCCCAGCCGCTTTCCTCCGCCGACTGGGCCAGGGCCAGGGACACCGGGACGATATCCACCCGGTTCAACAGCGCGTCCACGTCGCCCCGCTTGACGCGGTAGCGCTCGGCCATGACGGCGAGCCACAGCCGGTCGGTGGCGTTCAGGCGCTCACCCAGCCGCAGGTGATGGCGCAGTTGCCACAGCCGCCGGCGCTCGGCGAGGACCTCTTCGTTGATCTGCAGGATCAGGGGAAGAATGGTCTGAAAAAATATGGCCTTGCGCGCCGTGGCGTCGCGGACGTCGGCCAGATCGGAGGGCAGGCCGGCAAGGAAAAGGCGCGGCACGCGGCCATCGCCGGAAAGGACCGTTTGCAGATCGTAGCCCATGCGCCGGAAGGCATCGGAAAGCTTCCGCACGGTGGGCCGGACCGCCATCCCGGCCGCCGGCTGCAACCCCGGCAACTGGGATTTCCCGGGCCGGACCGGCACCGGGGCCGGGGCGCCACGCGCGAAACCGCACCGGGCGCCGATGTCTCTCCGAGCGGGGGACGGATCACATTGGCCGCAACAAGACCGACCACCAGGGCCCCGACCAGGCCCAACGCCCCATGTTCGAACTTCATCGCCATGTACAGCCGCCTGTTCCGGTTAACAAAAAGCCCCCCATTCCGCCGACCACAAACGCCTTTCAGCCTTTGTCCACGGGTCCTTCATGCGGAATTGGGGGTCCGAAATTGAGGACGTATTTTAATAAAATTTTAACTAAATTGCCAGGGGTTTTTCCGGCCGCCGGGGCGCGGCGCGATCCCGGGCGACCGGGTCGAGGGCCCCGGTGGCACGGGCTTTCATTACGAAACAGAAACGATATTGCCCGCGGATGCGCCTTCAGGCGGGCAGGAAACCGACGATGGCCTGGACCTCCTCGAGGATCGGCCCGGCCAGGGCGCGGGCGCGCCGGCTGCCGTCGCGCAACACCCCGTCCACGTAGGCCTCGTCGCCCATCAGGCGCCGCGTTTCGTCCTGGATGGGCGCCAGCACGGACACCGCCAGATCGGCCAGGTCCCGCTTGAAGGCGGAGAACTGTCCACCCCCGAATCGGGCGCAGGCGTCCGCGATGGGGATGTCCGACAGCGCCGCGTAGATGCCCATCAGGTTGGCCGCCTCGGGGCGGCCGGCGAACCCGGCCGGGGTTTCCGGCAGGGGATGGGGATCGGTCTTGGCCTTGCGGAATTTCCTGGCGATGTCGTCGGCGCCGTCGGTCATCTCGATGCGGGAGTACGCCGAGGGGTCCGATTTGCTCATTTTCCTGGTTCCGTCGCGCAGCGACATGACCCGGGTGCCGGAGCCGAATATCAACGGCTCCACCAGGGGAAAGAAATCGACGCCGAAATCGCTGTTGAACTTCTGGGCGATGTCGCGGGTGAGTTCCAGGTGCTGCTTCTGGTCATCGCCGACGGGCACATGGGTCGCCTTGTACAGCAGGATGTCGGCGGCCATGAGGTTGGGGTAGGAGAACAGGCCGACGGAGGCGTTTTCCCGGTGCTTGCCCGCCTTTTCCTTGAACTGCGTCATGCGGCTGAGCCAGCCCAGGCGGGCCACGCAGTTGAAGATCCAGGCCAGCTCCGCGTGCGCCGGCACCTGGCTCTGGACGAAGATGATGTTGCGCTCGGGCGCGATGCCCGACGCCATCATGGCGGCCGCCACCTCGCGCGTGTTGGCGGCCAGCTCCCTGGGCTCCTGCCAGGCCGTGATCGCATGCAGGTCGACGACGCAGAATATGCAGTCGTAGTCGTCCTGCAGCCGCACCCAGTTGCGGATGGCGCCCAGGTAGTTGCCGAGATGCAGGTTTCCGGTGGGCTGCACGCCCGAGAAAATGCGCTTCATGGTCCGCCCCCCGTGCCCCCCCGGGGGCCGCGGGGGCGTCCCCCGCACATCGTCCCCGGGGGGCACCCCCCGGTGCCCCCCGGGGAAAGCGGCGGTGTTATGGCCCGTCGGGCCGTGGCGGTCAAGCCGCGTCCTCGCCGCGCATCAGGCTTCGCACGTCTTCCAGGGCGGCGGCGCCGGTCAGATGCGCCAACCCGGCGAACACCACCAGCCCGCCCACGACCAACGCGGCCAGGGCGGTGATCCGCTGCACCGCGTCCCCGGCCAGGGCCCCCTCCAGCCCCCACATGGCGAGCGCCAGCAGCGCCGCCATGCCGGCGCTGGCCAACGCCATCCGCGGCAGCCGCCTTTTCAGGCGTTGATCGATCTCCAGGTGTCCGCGCCGGTGCAGGATCACGGCCAGGAGCCCGGCGTTGAGCCAGGACGAGATCACCGTCGCCATGGCGATGCCCACGTGCTTGAACGGGCCCATCAACAGAAGGTTCAGCACCAGGTTGGTGACCAGTGCGAGGGCGGCCACCTTGACCGGCGTCGCCGTGTCCTCGCGGGCGAAGAACCCGGGCGTCAGCGCCTTGACCAGCACATAGGCGGGCAGGCCGACGGCGTAGACGGCCAGCGCCGCCGCCGTCGCCCGCACCTCGGCCGGGCCGAAGGCGCCGCGCTCGAACAGCACGGCGATGACCGGACCGGCGATGACGACCAGCGCGGCGGCGGCCGGCAGTGTCAGCAGGAAGGCGAATTCCAGGGCCCGGTTCTGGCTGTGCATGGCGGCGCCCGCCTGGCCGCCGCGCAACTGGCGGCTCAGCATGGGCAGCAGCGCCGTGCCCACGGCGACGCCGACGATCCCCAAGGGCAACTGGTTCACCCGGTCGGCGTAGAACAGGTACGAGATCGACCCCGACGGCAGCAGCGAGGCGATGATCGTGTCGATGAGCAGGTTGATCTGGTAAATCCCCGCCCCCACCGCCACCGGCAGGATGCGCCGGGCCAGCAGCCGGACCTTGGGCGTCAGGCGCGGGCGCGGCAGGCGCAGCCGCATCCCGGCGCGGGCGCAATGGAAGAGCAGCCAGACGAACTGCACCATGCCGGCGACGGCGACGCCCCAGGCCAGCGCATGGCCCGGCGTCTCGGTCATCGGACTGAGCCAGAGAACGGCGCCGATCAGGCAGACGTTGAGCAGGATCGGCGTCGCCGCCGCCGCCCAGAAGCGGCCCAGGGAATTGAGGACCCCGGCCATCAGGGACACCAGCGAGATAAACAGAAGGTAGGGAAACGTGATGCGCGTGAGCTGCACCGCCAGGTCGAACTTGGCCGGATCGCCGACGAACCCGGGCGCGAATCCGACCATGAGCACCGGCATGGCCATCTGCACGACGGCGACGAAGACCAGCAGCGTCCACAACAACACGCTCAGCGCCTGCTCGGCGAAGGCGCGCGCCGCGTCCTTCCCGTCGGTCTCCACGAGCCCCGCGAACAGGGGCACGAAGGCGGCGGCGAAGGCGCCCTCGGCGAACAGGCGGCGGAACAGGTTGGGGAACTTGAAGGCGACGAAAAACACATCGGCCACCGGCCCGGCGCCGAGCATGAAGGCGATCAGGATGTCGCGGGCGAACCCGAGGACGCGGCTGACCATGGTCAGGCCGCCGACGGTGGCGATGGAGCGCAGAAGGACCATGGGGGTTGTCTAATGGTTTTTCACGGCGGCGAAAAGGCGGCGCCCCCGGGGGGAAAGCGACGGGTGGGTGCCCGAAGCGGGGCACCGGGGCGCGCTAAACCCTTACTCCGCCGCCGCCACACCCTCGGCGGGGGCGGCGTCCTTGTCGCCCGCGGGGACAATGGCTGCCAGGAGGCGCCTTTCGATGACGCTCAGTTTGTCCTTGCGCTCCACTTTCAGCCCGAACACGTCCTTCACGTAGAACACGTCGACCACGCGCTCGCCGTAGGTGGAGATGTGGGCGCTGGCGATCTGCAGGCCGAGCCCGGTCAGCGCCGCGGTGACATCGTGGAGGAACCCCGGGCGGTCGCGGCCGTTGACCTCGATCACCGTGTGGTGGGCGCTGGCCTTGTTGTCCACCAGCACGCGCGGCGGCACCTTGAAGACGCCGGTGCGGCTGGGCAGGCTGCGGCGGCGCACGATCTCCAGTTCCCGGGCCGGGTTCAGCCGTCCCGACAACGCGTCCTCGATGCGCTTCCAAAGCCTTTTCAGGCGTTCCGGATTGTCGAACGGGCCGCCGCGGGAGTCCTGGATGGTGAAGGTGTCCAGCGCCATGCCGTTGGCGAGGGTCAGGATCTTGGCATCGACGATGGAGGCGGCGCCAAGGGCCATGGCCCCGGCGATGCGGGCGAAGAGACCCGGGTGGTCGGGGGTGTAAATGATGATTTCCGTGACCGCGCGGGGCGCATCGACGTGGGTTTCGATATGCAGCTCCAGTCCGCCGCGTTCCGCCTTGCGCACCAGGTCGGCGTGGCGGACGTGGGTATCGGTGTCGAAGCTCAACCAGTAATCCGCGTAGCCCCGCCCGATGTGTTCCTCGACTTCCGCAGGGTCCCAGCCGGCAAGCCGGTCGCGCAGGGCCGCCTTGGCGTTTTCCACGCGGGCGGCGCGGCGCTCGGCGGGGACGTCGCCGGCCATCTCTTCCTGGGCGCGCCAGTAGAGTTCCCGCAACAGCGTCGCCTTCCAGCCGTTCCAGACGCCGGGCCCGACGGCGCGGATGTCGGCCACGGTCAGGATCAACAACAGCCGCAGCCGTTCCGGGGACTGGACCGCGGCGACGAAGTCGCTGACCGTTTTCAGGTTGTCGATATCGCGCTTGAACGCCGTCGCGCTCATCAGCAGATGGTGGCGCACCAGCCACGAGACCGTTTCCGTTTCCCAGTCATTGAGGCCCAGCCGCGGGCCAAGCTTTTCGGCGATGCCGGCGCCGATCTCGGAATGGTCGCCGCCCCGGCCCTTGGCGATGTCGTGAAGCAGCAGCGCCAGATAGAGTACCCGGCGCGACTGCACCTCGGCGATCGCCGCGGCGGACACCGGGTGGTCGTCCGTCAGTTCGCCCTTTTCGATGCGGTGCAGGATGCCGATGGCGCGGATGGTGTGCTCGTCCACCGTATAGACATGGTACATGTCGTACTGCATCTGGGCGACGACGCGCCCGAAATCGGGAATGAAACGCCCGAAGACGCCGGCCTCGTTCAGGCGCTTGAGCGCCGTTTCGGGATCCTGGTCCGAGGTCAGGATCTCCATGAACAGGCGGTTGGCTTCGGGATCGGCCCTCAGCCCCCCGTCGATCAGTTTCAGGCTCTGGGTGACCAGGCGCAGCGCGTCGGGATGGATATCGAGCCCGTGGCGCTGGGCCTCGTGGAACAGGCGCAGCAGCTTGACGGGGTCCTTGACGAACGCGTCGTCGGCCTCGACCGTCAGGCGGTTGCCGTCGACGCGGAACCCTTCGACGCCGCGCCGGCGAAACGACAGCGAGGGGAAGCGGAACCGTTGCCGGCGCTTCTTGTGACGCTCCTCCAGGACCGCGCACAGGACGCGGGTCAGGTCGCCGACGTCCTTGGCGATCAGGAAGTAGTGCTTCATCACCCGCTCGACCCCGCGGGTGCCGGCGTGGTCGGTATAGCCCATGCGCTCGCCGATGGTGGCCTGGACGTTGAAGGTGAGGCGCTCCTCGGCGCGCCCGGCCAGGTAATGGAGGTGGCAGCGCACCGTCCACAGGAAATTCTCGGCCTTGGCGAAACGCCGGGCGTCGCGGGCGGTGAACACGCCAAGGTTCACCAGGTCCTTCACGTCGTCCACGCGGTAGAGATACTTGGCGATCCAGAACAGGGTCTGCAGGTCGCGCAGGCCCCCCTTGCCCTCCTTGATGTTGGGCTCCAGCACATAGCGGGAGTCGCCCATGCGCTCGTGCCGGGCGTCGCGCTCGGCCAGCTTGGCGTCGACGAAGTCGGCGCCGCTGCCGGTGACGATGTCCTTGGCGTAACGGGCCTTGAACGCGTCGAACTGGTCCTTGTCGCCCCACACCCACCGGGTCTCGAGCAGGCTGGTGCGGATGGTCAGGTCGCCGCGCGCCAGGCGGATGCTGTCGTCCACGGAGCGGGTGGCGTGTCCCACCGTCAGCCCCAGGTCCCAGAGCATATAGAGCATGTACTCGACCATCTGCTCGGTGTGGGCGGTGCGCTTGTAGGGCACCAGGAACATCAGGTCGATGTCCGAATGGGGCGCCAGCTCGCCGCGGCCGTAGCCGCCGGTGGCGACCACCGAGAGTTGCTCGCCGGGCATCGGGTTGGCCGCCGGATAGACGTACTTGAGGGCGAAATCGTGGATCGTGCGCACCAGTTGGTCGATGAGGTAGGCGTTGGCGTGCAGGATCTCCGCGCCCGGTGCGCGCTCCTCTTCGAAGCGGCGGCGAATCTCGGCCCGGCCCTTGCCCAGGGCGTCCTTGAAAATCTCCAGGACCTGGGTCTTCGCCGAGTAGCCGGACCACCCGACCAGGTCGTCGAGCGCGGCGACCAGGGCCTTGCGGTCGATGATGTCGCGCCGTTTGCTGACGTGGGCCATGGCTGTTTCGAAAATTTCCTCTGCACCTATTATACGGTAGGGGTGGGCCCCGTACCTCTTCTTTCTCGGGGCCCGCCCCGCCCCTGCGGTCCCGGCGGGAGGAACGGATGGCGCCCCGCTTTCTGTTGATCGTCGACGTCCAGAAAGGGTTCATAAACGACTGGACCCGGCACATCCCGGCAAAGGTCGAGCGCCTGCAGGACGATTTCGAGCGCCTGTGGGTGACCCGGTTCTTCAACCCGGAAGGGTCGCTGCAGCGCCGGCTCATGGGCTGGGGCCGGTTCGGGCCGGGCTCGGACGACACCCGGCTGGCGTTCACGCCCAGGGCCGGCGCGCCCATCATCGACAAGTCCACCTACACCTGCGTCACCGGGGATCTGCTTGCCGCGCTGGAGGGCGACGGCATCGCCACCGTGCACCTGGCGGGCATCGCCACCGACAACTGCGTGCTCAAGAGCGCCGTCGATCTGTTCGAGGCCGGCATCGAGCCCGTCGTGCTGGCCGACCACTGCGCCAGCCACGGCGGCCCCGACTGCCACGCGGCGGGGCTGAAACTGTTAAAGCGGTTCATCGGCGAAGGCCAGGTGGTGGACTACGCCGGACCCTGACATTGGGCACGTGTTAACCGGAATCCCCGTCCGATTCGTCCCGGATGCGCTTCAGCCGGTAGAGCACCTCCAGCGCCTCGCGCGGGCTGAGTTCGTCGGGGCGGATCTCGGAAAGGGCGTCCTCGAGGGGCGAAGGGCCGCCCGCGTCCCCGGTGTCCGGTCCCTGATCGGCGACCGCGGCAAACAGGGGCAGGTCGTCCGCCAGCCGCGTCACGCCCGAGGAATGCTCGCTTTTTTCCAGGATTTCCAGAACCTGTTCCGCCCGCGCCACGACATTGCCGGGCAGGCCGGCCAACTGGCCCACGTGGATGCCGTAGGAGCGGTCGGCGGCGCCGGGCGCCACTTCGTGCAGGAACACCACGTCCCCCTGCCATTCCTTGACCCGCATGGTGTGGCACGCCAGGGCCGGCAGCTTCGACGCCAGCGCCGTCAGTTCGTGGAAATGGGTGGCGAAGAGGGCCCGGCAGCGGTTCACGTCGTGCAGGTGCTCGACCACCGCCCAGGCGATGGACAGGCCGTCGAAGGTCGCGGTGCCGCGCCCGATCTCGTCCAGGATGACCAGGGCGCGCGGGCCCGCCTGGTTGAGGATGACCGCGGACTCGACCATCTCGACCATGAAGGTGGAGCGCCCGCGCGCCAGGTCGTCGGCGGCGCCGACGCGGCTGAACAGGCGGTCGACGACGCCGATGTGGGCGGTTTGCGCCGGCACGTAAGCGCCTATCTGGGCGAGCACGGCGATGAGCGCGTTCTGGCGCAAGAAGGTGCTCTTGCCCGCCATGTTGGGGCCGGTGACCAGCCAGATGCGTCCCGCCTCGGCCAGATCGCAATCGTTGGCGACGAAGCCGCCCTGCTGGGCGGCGGCGAGCGCGGCCTCGACCACCGGGTGGCGCCCGCCGGTGACCTCGAAGGCCGTCGAATCGTCCACCTTCGGCCGGCACCAGCGCCCGTGAACGGCGACCTCGGCGAGCGCGGCGGCGACGTCGAGGCGGGCCAGCGCGCGCGCGGCCAAGCCGATCTCCTCGGCCCGGGCGTCCACCTCCGCGACCAGGTCATCGAACAGCTTGACCTCGAGCGCCAGCGCGCGCTCCGCCGCGCTCGAGATCTTCTGCTCCAGCTCGGAGAGCTCCACCGTCGCATAGCGCACGGCGTTGGCCATGGTCTGGCGGTGGATGAAGGGGCTGTCCGCGCCGCCCGGCATGTTCTCGGCCTGCGCGGCGCTCACCTCGATGTAGTAGCCGAGCACGTTGTTGTGCCGGATCTTGAGGATCGGGATGCCGGTCGCCTCGACGTACTTGCTCTGCAGGCCGGCGATCAGGCGCCGGCTTTCGTCGCGCAGGGTCTTGATCTCGTCGAGCTCGGGGGCGTAGCCGGGCGCTATGAAGCCGCCGTCGCGGGCGTTGAGCGGCAGGTCCGGCCCGAGCGCGCGGGTCAGGCGCTCGACCAGGGTGTCGTGGAAGCCCAGGTCCTTGGCCGCGGAGGAAATACCCTCGGGCGGCGCGCTCGGGCCCGCGGCGGCGAGCAGGCCGCGCATGATCCCGGCCTCGCCGAGCGCGTCGCGCACCGCGGCCAGATCGCGCGGGCCGCCGCGCAGAAGCGTCAG
>JACZWD010000067.1 GCA_022572335.1 Pseudomonadota bacterium | reverse complement strand
CAGGGCCGCCGCAAAACCGTTCAGCGGTGAACGGGACACGTTGGACCTTCGTGGAAACCGGCGCCATCCGTTGAAGGGCAACCAGCGGTGTTCCATGCGCCAGCGCCTTCATGAAATATCCGGGCTAACAGGCGGCGACGATGAACAGCCGGCGGAAGGGGAACAGGGTCGTGCCGTCCCCGCGCCGCGGATAGGCGGTGCGGATGCGGGTCGTGTATTCGGCGAGGAAGGCCGGGCGCTCGTCGTCTTCGAGCGCGTCCAGGAGGGGCTTGAGCGCCGAGCCCCGGGTCCATTCGACCACCGGGTTCTCTCCCTCCAGCAGGTGCGTGTACACGGTCTCCCAGATGTCGAGGGTGCGGGCCAGGGGCGCCAGCATATCGTAGTAGGCCTCGGGGGAAGCCACCGGCCGCAGGCGCAGGACGGCCGCCAGGCGGGCCCGCCAGGGCCCCGCCTCGGCGGCCTCGGCCATGCACGTATGGGATGGCTCGGCGTAGTTGCGGGGCATCTGCACGGCGAGGACGCCGCCCGGCCGGAGCCGCCCGGCAAGGCGGGGGAACAGCGCCTCGTGGCCGTCCAGCCAGTGCAGGGCGGCGTTGGAGAACAGCAGGTCCGCCGCCCGCGGCGGGTCCCATCGGGCGAGATCGGCCTGGACCCAGGTTATCCCGCCGCCCCCGGCGCGCGCCCGGGCCACCATCTCGGCCGATCCGTCGACGCCGGTGACCGCCGCCTCCGGCCAGCGCCGGGCCAGCATCCGGGTGACGTTGCCGGCGCCGCACCCGAGGTCGAACACGGCACCCGGCGAGTCCAGCTCCACCCGGTTCAACAGATCCAGCGCCGGGCGCGCCCGGGGCCCGGCGAATTTCAGGTACTGGGACGGATCCCAGGCGGCCACGGCGCCGCCGCTCCGCTCAGCGGGCCCGGCCGCGCACCGGCAGCTGCAACCGGAACGTGGTGCCGGTGTCTCCGGTCCCGGCGAGAGATATGTCGCCGCCGTGGGCGCGCATGATGTCGCGGGCGATGACTAGGCCGAGACCGGTGCCGCCGGCGCGTTCGGACCCGGCGAAGGGCTTGAACAGGCCTTCCCGGGCCTTGGACGAGATCCCGGGGCCGTCGTCGGCGACGTCGATGAGGACGCTGTCGCCCTCTTTGCGGGCGCTGACCGTCACCTTCCCGGCGCCGGCCTGACGGGCGTTCTGGCCCAGGTTGCTCAGCACCCGGAAAAGCTGTTGGCGGTCGGCGTCGACGTCCAACTCGAACGCGACGGCGTTGTGCCATTCGAGCCGGTCCGGCGCGCCCCCGCCGAGGCCGAGGCCCTCCGGGTCGCGCATGACCGCTCCCACCTCGGCCACCAGCTCATGCAGGTGAAAGTACGTGGGACGCAGCCTGAGCGCCGGGTCCTGGACGTAGTTGAGGATCTGGCTGCACAAGTTCACGGCCCGGTCCATGGCGTCGTACAGGCGCGGCGTGACCGCCTTGACCTCGGGGTCGTCGATGTCGGCGAGACGGTCCGACACCAGCACCGCCGTCGACAGGCTGTTGCGGAGATCGTGGTTGATTTTGGCCACCGCGGCGCCGAGCGTCGCCAACCGGGTTTTCTGTCGCAGGGCGGCGCGAAGGTCCTTTTGCATGTCGGCGAGCTCGCGCTGGGCGATGCCGATCTCGTCGGCGCGGGTGCTGGGCACGATGACCCGGCGCTCGTCTTCGGGGTCGGCGCGGAAATTGACCATGCTCGCCGTGATGCGGCGCATGGGCCGCACCAAAAGCCATTGCAGGCTCACGTACACAAGCCCGGCGGTGAACAGGGAAATGACGATGGACAGGTTGAGGATGCGCCCCGAGTAGTCGTACATGGCTTCGCGCATGGGCGTCTCGTCGAACACCACCTCGATGGCCGCCATGGGGTCCTTGGGCGAGATGCCGATGACCCTGAGAACCCGGTTCTCGTCCTGGACCAGGGCCCGAAAGGCGTCGCCGATCCACATCAGGAATGTGCCCTGGCGCAGATCGAAGGTCACGTCCACCTCCGGCGGCATGGCCTCGCTCAAGACCAGCATCTTGCGGTCGCTTTGCCACAGCATGATGCCGTAGGCGCCGGCGTGAAACAAAAGCTCCCTCTCCAGTTCCTCGCTCACCATCCCGTCCGGGGTGGCCTCCAGCGCCAGGATCGCCAGATGGGCGGTGGCAATCATCTCTTCCAGATAGACCTTTCGATATCGGGCGATGGACGGGGTGTAGATGAGGAATTCGGCGAGCATGACGAAAAACACGGTCAGCACCAAAAGGCGCGCCGACAGGCTTGACGCGGCGGTTGGTCGATGGGACTTCGCTTCCGACATGGTCGTTCCATCCCGGCGGCGGCCGGATTTTGCGGTTGCCGCCGCCTCAGCCGAAGTGGCTCAGGAAGCGGACGATCCTCTTCGTGCGCTCACCGAACAGGGCCGGCGTGTAAAAGCTGCCCGCGGCGCGCTTGTTGGCTTCGCCGAGGGTCGGATAGGGGGCGATCATGCCGGCCACCGCCCCGATCTTGATCTTCTGGCCGATGGCCAGCACCCACGCATGGATCAGCTCGCCGGCATGGGCGCCGACGATCCCGGCGCCCAGGATCCGTCCCCTGGGCGTGGTGATGACCTTGACCAGTCCGTCCGTTTCCCGCTCCGCCCGGGCGCGGTCGTTCTCGGCAAAGGGCCAGCGCAGCACCCGGATGTCGCCCGCCCGCTTGCGCGCCCGGTCCTCGGTCAGGCCGACCTGGGCCAGTTCGGGCGCGGTGTAGGTCACCCACGGCACGGCGCGGGTGTCCACCTTGGCGGGCAGCCGGAACAGGGCGTTGCGCAGCACGATGCCGGCGTGGTAGCCGGCCATGTGGGTGAACTGATAGCCGCCGGCCACGTCGCCGATGGCGAATACGCGCCTGTTCGTGGTGCGCAACCGTGCGTCCACCT
The DNA here is from genome assembly GCA_022572335.1 of Pseudomonadota bacterium. Lineage (GTDB taxonomy): Bacteria > Pseudomonadota > Alphaproteobacteria > Rhodospirillales > 2-02-FULL-58-16 > JACZQZ01. The sequence continues at coordinate 8,646 of JACZWD010000067.1, read as the reverse complement.
GGATGCCCGCCGGCGTATACGCGATTCCGGCCTTCTCCAGGTCGAGCCCTTCGACGTTGGGCCGCCGTCCGGCGGCGATCAGGACGTGGGAGCCCTGCACGCGGTCCTCGGCGCCGTTCCCGGCGATGACCACGGCGACGCCGTTGCCCGCTATTTCCACCCGCGCCACCGCGACCCCTTCGCGGAGGTCGATCCCTTCGCCGGCGAGCCGCGCGCGCACCACGTCCACCAGTTCGGGGTCGTCGCTGGCCATGATGGAAAACATTTCCACCACCGTGACCCTGGCCCCCAGGTGCCGGTGCGCCTGGGCCATCTCGATGCCCACGGGGCCGCCGCCGATGACGATCAGGTGGGCCGGCACCTGGCCCAGGTCGAAGATGGTTTCGTTGGTCAGGTAGGGCACGTCCTTAAGCCCCGCGATCGGCGGCACGGCGGGCGACGAGCCGGTGGCGATGACGATGCGCCTGGCGGTGATGCGGGTGCCGTCGGCCGCGATCTCGCGGGGGCCCGTGAAGCGGGCCGAAGACTGGATCACCTTCACCCCCAGTCCCTCGAAGCGCTCCACCGAATCGTTCGGCGCGATGGCGGCGATGGTCCCCCGCACGTGGCCGTAAACACCTCCTGAATCGATGGCCGGTGCGGCCGCACGGACGCCGAACCGGCCGGCGCCGCGCACGGCCTGGGCCGCGTGTCCGGCGGCGAGCAGCGCCTTCGACGGCACGCAGCCGTAGTTCAGGCAGTCGCCGCCCATCTTGCCCCTTTCGATGAGCGCCGTGGACGCCCCCATCTGGGACGCTCCGGCGGCCACGGACAGACCGCCCGAGCCGGCGCCAATGACGCAGATATCCACCTTCAGTGCCGTCGCCATGGATCGCCGCTCCTTGGCGGGCTCAGCCCTTGCCGCCCTTGCCGCCCCTGAACCGCTTGTAGGCGACGGGGATCAGGGCCAAAACCGCCAGCCCAATGATGGGGGCCAGGAACTCGGGCTCGAAAATGGTTCCCAGATCGGGCGTGCCGCCGGCGTCGAAGACGGCGCCCAGGCCGTTCCCCACGCTGACAAATACAAAGCTCCCGGGAATAATGCCAATAAAAGTGCCGGCCATGAAAGTGCGCACGGGCACCCCCAGGAACGCCGGCACCAGATTGACCAGCCAGAACGGGAACAAGGGCACCAGGCGCAGCACCAGCAGGTAGCTGAGCGCATTCTCGCGGAAGCCCGCCTCCATTCTGCGCATGGCGGTCCCGGCCTTGGACCTGAGGTAGTCGCCAAGGGCGTAGCGTGCGACGAGAAAGACGACCACCGCCCCCACCGTCGCCGCCACCACCACCAGGGCGGTGCCCAGTGCGAGGCCGAAGACGAACCCGCCGCCGATGGTCATCCACACGGCGCCGGGCACGGAGCACGCGACCACCACGACGTACAGGGCAAAAAAACCGATCGCCAACTGCAGTGTGTTGTCCTCGTACCACGAAAGCAGCGCCTGGCGGTGCTCGCTCAGGGCGGCAAAGGACAGATACTCGTCCAGCCCGAGCGCAAAAAAAGCGACCAGCCCGGCGACGATGACGGCCACCGGCAACAGTCGCCAGGGAGGGAGCCTCCGGCCCGCGGGCTGGGAGTCTGCGTCGTTGGTCACCGTGTTGTACTCCCTAGCACCCCTACGGCATTCCTTCCTCGGCGCCGGGCCCTTTTTCCCCCGGCCCATGGCGCGCGGAATATAAGAGAGCACGTCCCAACCCACCAGTCACCATTGTGTGAGCCGCCGGTGAGGGGCGGGGTGGCCGGCGTTGACTTCGCCAGGGCAAGACCGTATACACCGGACCTTGTTATCCGTGGGAGTCGTCCCCTTGAAACGCACCTTTCAGCCGAGCAAGCTCGTGCGCAAACGCCGGCACGGTTTCCGCCACCGCATGGCGACCGTGGGCGGGCGCCGGATTCTGGCCAATCGGCGCGCCAAGGGACGTAAGCGCCTGTCCGCTTGATCCGGCCGTGGCTCCCGCTGTCCCGCGCCTGAAGCGGCGGTCGGAGTTTCTCCGGGTCGCCGGCGCCCGGCGAAAGGCGGTCGTTCGCGGCTTGATCCTCCAGGCCCGGCGCCACGCGGCAAGCGACCGCATTAACGGACCGGTGCCCCCCATCCGCGTCGGATTCACGGTAAGCCGCAAGGTCGGCAACGCCGTTGCCCGCAACCGGGCCCGCCGCCGTCTGCGCGCCGCCGTGGAGCTGGTCATGCCGGCCCATGCCAAGGGCGGGCACGACTTCGTCGTCATCGGGCGGGCCGAAACCTTGAGACGGCCCTTCGCCGCCCTGGTGGCGGACCTGAAGGCGGCGCTGGAACGACTGGATGCCATCGACGAAGGCGCCGGGAAGGACGGAAACAGGAGCCAGGGTGAACGGCTATGAGACCGGGAAGAATGGCGGCCATGGTGTTGCGCATACTGATCCGGGGATATCAGCTGCTGCTGTCCCCGGTGCTGCCGGGCGCGTGCCGTTTTTACCCCACCTGTTCCGGGTACGCCGCCGAGGCCGTCGCCCGCTGGGGCGCGTTGCGCGGGGGCTGGCTTGCGGTCAAACGGATCGGGCGCTGCCATCCCTGGGGCGGCTCGGGTCTTGACCCCGTTCCCACGGGGAACTCGGAGACGGCCGGCGGACGCGCAGGGTGTGAGGACGATCGCCATGCGCAGGTGGGTTAGGGTGCGCCGGCACGACGCGCCCGAGCGCCAGGCAAGGCGGAGCCCATGAACGATCAACGCAACATGCTGCTGGCGGTCGTCCTGTCGGTCATCATCATTGTCGCCTTCAATTTCTTTTTCGAAAGCCGCCGCCCGCCGCCGCCGGAAACCCCGCAACAAACGCAGCAGCCGCAGGCCCCGGAAGGCGTCCGGGCCCCGCCAGGCGCCCAGGTCCCGGAGCGGCCGGCGGCCGTGCCGCAGGTGCCCGCCAGGGGGGCCGAGGTGCCGTCCGTCCCCGGCGCAAAGCAGGCCGCGCCCGTCGTCGTGGATGACCGCCGGGCGATGCTTGCCAAGAGCAAGCGGGTGAAAATCCGGTCGCCCCGCCTGCACGGGTCCATCGCGCTCACCGGCGGGCGCATCGACGATCTGACCCTTGCCGATTACCGCGAGACCCTCGATGAAACCAGTCCCGAGATCATCCTGCTTTCCCCCCATGGCGCCCCGGACGCCTACTTCGCCCAGTTCGGATGGGTGCCCGCCGACGGCGTCGTCGTCCCCGGCCCGGACACCCCGTGGACGGCGAACCGGGATGTGCTGGCGCCCGGCAGCCCGCTGACCCTGACCTGGGACAACGGCCAGGGTCTCAGGTTTTCGCGCACCTATGCCATTGACGAAAACTACATGTTCGCGGTGACCCAGCGGGTCGAGAACACCGGCAGCACCCCGGCCGCGCTTTACCCTTACGGGCTGATCTCGCGCTGGGGAACGCCGGAAGTGACCGGGTTCTTCATTCTGCACGAAGGGCCGCTGGGCGTCTTCGACGGCACGTTGAAGGAGTTGGATTACGAGGACCTCCAGGATGCGGGCACGATCCAACAGCGCACCACCGGGGGCTGGATCGGGATCACGGACAAGTACTGGCTGGCCGCCCTGGTGCCCGACCAGAAGAGTCCGGTGAACACCCGTTTCAAATATTTCCAGGAAGGCGGGACCGACAGGTATCAGGTGGACTTCCTGGGCAACCGGCTGGAGATCGCCGCCGGGGCGGTGGCCGAGACCGTAAGCCACCTGTTCACCGGCGCCAAGGAAGTGGATCTGCTGGACGCCTACGAGGAGAGGTACCAGATCGACCGCTTCGACCTGGCCATCGACTTCGGCTGGTTCTATTTTTTGACCAAGCCCATCTTCTACGGCCTCATCTACATCAACGACTACGTCGGCAACTTCGGCTTCTCCATCCTGCTGCTCACGGTGGGGATCAAGCTGGTCTTCTTCCCGCTTGCCAACAAGTCCTACACGGCCATGAGCAAGGTGAAGAAACTGCAGCCCCAGATCTTGAAGCTGCGCGAGCGCTTCGGGGACGACAAGGTGCGGCTGAACACGGAGATGATGGCCCTTTACAAGCGCGAGAATGCCAGCCCGGCGTCGGGCTGTCTGCCCATGATCATCCAGATCCCGGTGTTCTTCGCCCTGTACAAGGTCCTTTTCGTCACCATCGAGATGCGCCAGGCGCCGTTCTTCGGCTGGATCCACGACCTGTCCGTCGCCGATCCGACCTCGCTGTGGAACCTGTTCGGGCTGATCCCCTGGGACCCGTCCGGTCTTGTGCCCGACGTCATCAACATCGGGGTGTGGCCGATTATCATGGGCCTCTCCATGTTCCTGCAGCAGAAGCTCAATCCCCAGCCCCAGGATCCCATCCAGGCCAAGATCTTCCTCTTCCTGCCCCTGATGTTCACTTTCCTGCTGGCGCGCTTCCCGGCCGGCCTGGTGATCTACTGGGCGTGGAACAACATTCTCTCGATGATCCAGCAGAAGATCATCATGGTGCGCATGGGGGTCAAATAGGCGGAATCCCGCCGAGGGACCCTCTGTCATAGTAGAAGAATGGTCCCAAGGGCGAGGCCGGCATGGACAACGCGGAAGAGGACGCCCGCGCGCTCGAGGACGGCCGCCGGCTGTTCGCCCAGGCCTGTGAGTTCGTCACCGGCGCCGCCGCCCCGGACCAGGTGCCGGACGCAGGCCTGCCCGAGGTCGCCTTCGCCGGCCGCTCCAACGTCGGCAAATCCAGCCTCATCAACGCGCTGACCGGGCGCAGGAGCCTGGCCCGCATCTCCAAATCGCCGGGCCGCACCCAACAGCTCAACTTCTTCTCCCTCGGCGGCCGGCTGATGCTGGCGGACCTCCCCGGCTATGGCTACGCCAAGGCGCCGAAAGGCGAGGTCAAGCGCTGGACAGGCGTGGTCGAGGCCTATCTCAGGGGCCGCGCGGCGCTGCGGAGGACCTGTCTTCTGATCGACGCCCGCCACGGCATCCGGGACTCCGACCGCGCCGTGATGGCCATGCTCGACCGGGCCGCCGTTTCCTACCAGGCCGTCCTCACCAAGTGCGACAAGGTGACGGAAGCGGGGCTCGGGCGCTTGGTCGAGGAAATCGAGCGCGAGCTCGCCGGCCACGCCGCGGCCTATCCCCAGGTTCTCGCCACCAGCGCCCGCAGCGGCCGCGGCATCCCGGAACTGCGCTCGGCGCTGGCGACCCTGGCGAATCCCGATAATAATCTTTAGATATTTCGCACAAACCCCGCGAGAAAGTCCTCAGCCATACCGAGCAAGGTCCCGCCGAAACCGGACATCCTCGGGATCTTCCTCCGGGCCTTCGTCGAGGTCCGAGTATTCTTGATGCCACAGCCGCCCGCTATGCCGTAGCACCTCGATCATGAACTTCACCGCAGCCTCTGGCATGTCAAGTTTCATTGCGAGATGACTTGCGGACGCATCATAATAGACCCCACAACGAACAGAATAGAATCGGCGATAACCAGTTTGGGGATTGCCAGGCTCATAGGCAAAGGCATTCAAGAGATTTTTTGTATACCAATAGTCTTCCCGATAATCGTCTTTGAGTCGGAGCCCATATTCGTCAGCTAAGCTTTCCGCTAATCGTATTTGCTCCGGGGATGGTGTTTCTATTGTCTTTCCATGTGCCAACAATTCATCAACTTGCTGACGCCGCAACGCTTTCTTTTTTTTAGCGCGCCGCGCAGCAGCAGCTTTTTGACTGCCGGTGAGTGAATTCCTGGAGCTTCTCATTCTTAGAAAGGGCTTACAAACCACATATCGGAATCTGCTACAACTAGATACCATATCTAGTGTGCTTGTAAACCCCGGGTGAAACAAAGTTAATGGTTTCTGTTTGGTTGCCCACCCGGCTCTGCGTGGTGGCGGCGCCGGCCAAACTAAGTTAGGTTCCCCCGCCATGACCCGCAAGACCGGCAGCAAAACCGACAAGACCGCCAGGGACTGGCTCGCCCAGGCCGAAACCCTGTCCGAGGCGCTGCCGTACATGCGCCGCCATTCGGGCAAGACCATCGTCATCAAGTACGGCGGCCACGCCATGGGCGATGCCAAGCTGGCGCCCCTGTTCGCCCGCGATATCGTGCTGCTCAGGCAGGTCGGCGTCAATCCGGTGGTGGTGCACGGCGGCGGCCCGCAGATCGGCCGCATGCTCGAGCGCCTGAAGATCCAGAGCCGCTTCATCGACGGGCTGCGCGTCACCGACCGGGAAACGGTCGGCGTCGTGGAAATGGTGCTGGCGGGCACCATCAACAAGGAAATCGTCTCCGCCATCAACGGCCAGGGGGGCTTCGCCGTCGGCCTTTCGGGCAAGGACGGAAACCTGATCCGGGCCGACAAGATCAGGCGCACCAGGCGCGACCCGGAGTCCAACATCGAAAAGGTCCTGGACCTGGGGCTCGTCGGCGAGCCCACGGAGATCAACCCCCACATCCTCGCCTTCTTCAAGGAATCCGACATCACGCCGGTGATCGCCCCCATCGGCACCGGACCCGGGGGCGAGACCCTGAACATCAACGCCGACGCGGTGGCCGGGGCCATCGCCTCGGCCGTCGGCGCGGCGCGCCTGGTGATGCTCACCGACGTGGCCGGGGTCATGGATGGCGAGGGCAACCTGATTCCCGAATTGACGGTGAAGGAGGCGCGGGCGCGCATCGGCGACGGCACCGTCCTGGGCGGCATGATTCCGAAAATCGAAACCTGCCTCCTGGCCATCGAGAAGGGGGTCGAGGGCGCCGTGATCATCGACGGCCGGGTGCCCCACGCCCTGTTGCTCGAGCTGTTCACCGAGCACGGCGCGGGCACCATGATCCGGCCGGACTGATACCGAAAGCCGGAATTCCCGGGGGTCGCGGGGCCGCCCCCCGCATACGTTGTCGGGGGGACACCCCCCGGTGGCCCCCCGAGGCGTGAAAGGACCGACACGGCAGCGACGGGAAGGCCGGGAGAGGTTGACCGGGAACCCGCGATCAGAGAACGGAGGGACTTGGATAAACGACGGTCCGGGGTCGCCGGCTTCTCCGGCCCAAACCACCGCGGCGTTTTGACCCTTGGGCTTACCAGCCGGTGCAGCGCGGCCAGCGGGCGATCACCTCGGTGCCGCCGTCGATGACGTGGTAGGCGTCGTACGCGGCGGCCGTCATGCACGCGTGGTTGGGCAGCACGCGGACCTTGGCGCCGATGGGAAGGGCGTCGAAGGGCAAGGGCGCGTCGCCGGTGACGGCGCCGTGTTCCTGGTGCACCGCGCCGACGCGCAAGCCGGCGATCGGGCGCGCCGTTTGCGCCTCGCAGACCAGGCCGTAGCCGCAGTCCTCGGGCAGCTTCTCCGTCGAACGGTCCTTCGACAGCGCCAGGGCGCCGGCATCGACATGCAAGGTGTTGTCGCCCGGGCGGTGGCCGATCACCGTGGCGAGCACGGAAACGGCGATGTCTCCGCGGCCGCAGACGCCGATGCCGGCCTGGTACAGGTCGCAGAACATGTAGACGCCGGGCCGGGTCTCGGTGACGCCGGTGAGGTCGCGGGCGAAGCGGGCTGTCGGCGTCGAGCCGACGCTGACCACGGGACTGGGCAGGCCCCCGGCGCGCAGGCGCCCGGCCGCCGTGACCGCGGCGGCGCGTTCCTGTTCGGCGACCGCGGCCATGGCGTCGGCGTCGCGGCAATCGTAGGACTGGCCGGCATGGGTCAGCACGCCGGCAAGGCGCACCGATGGCGCATCGTTAAGGACCCGCGCGATGTCGAGGAGCTCCGGCCCGTCCGCCGCCACGCCGCCGCGCGCATCGCCGCAGTCGACCTCGATCAGGACCTCATGCGGGGCGCCGTGGGCGGCGATGGCGCGGGCCACGTCCGGGCTGTCGGTGAGGATCTTCAGCTCGGCGCCGTTGTCCCCGAGCGCCGCCGCGGCGTCCAGCTTGCCGGGCACCATGCCGACGGCATAAGCGATGTCGGTAATGCCGTGTTCCAGGAAATAGGCGGCCTCGCGCAACGTCGAAACGGTGATGCCCCCGGCGTTGCCGGCCACGGCCAGGCGGGCGACGTCGGCCGACTTGGCGGTCTTGAGGTGGGGCCGTAACGCCACGCCGAGTGCGCGCACCCGTTCGGTCATGGCGTCGATGTTGCGGGCAAGGATGCGGCGGTCGAGGACGAGGGCGGGCGTCAAAAGGTCGTCCAGGTCCATGCTTTGCTCCCTCGCCCTGTGGGTCTTCGCCGGGCCCGGATTGTACGACCCCCGTGGGTGCGTGCAAGTGCGCCGGGGCGGGGCGCGGCGGCGGGCGGCTAATATTCTTGAACCATCGTTCAAAAAACGCTACCGTGTCCGCGCAAGGGAGCATGGGCCATGGCGAGACCACGGGAATTCGACCGCGGCCAGGTGGTGGACCGGGCGGTGGAGGTTTTCTGGCGCAAGGGCTTCGAGGCCACGTCCATCCAGGACCTGGTCGAGGCGACGGGCCTCAACCGCGGCAGCCTGTACAACACCTTCGGCGACAAGGCCGGCCTCTTCGAAGCGGCGTTGGAGCGCTACATGGCGGACGCCCCACCGCAGCATGTCGTGGCGGCCGCCGACAGCGGCCCGCCCCGCCAGGTGATCGGGGAGTTTTTCGCCCGGCTGGTGGAGCTCGGAGCCTCCGA
>JACZWD010000066.1 GCA_022572335.1 Pseudomonadota bacterium | reverse complement strand
TCCCGTGATGGGCGATCCCATGATTCCTCCCCCGGGCGCCGACCGCCGCGCATGACGGCGCGGCACCGGGCCAGAGGATAGACCAAAATCCGAAATCACGCCAGACTCCCGCGCGAAAGACCCCGCCGGCCCCTTGGCGGGCGGAGCGCGCCGGGATTTCATTGCCCGAAACCCTGCCCGGGCGGACCGTGGACTATTGCGTCGTTGGCTCCGTGAACCCGCTGATCCCGGCATACCCGGCGCCGCCGCCCGCCCTCAGGCGGCGCGCGGTGAGCGCCGAGATCCCGCCGAGGGCGTAAACGGGAAGCGGACTCGACCGGCACCAGGCGGCGAAGCGCAGCGGACCCAGAGCCGGCGCCAGCGGGTGGCTGGCGGTCCAGAACACCGGCGACAGCAGTGCCGCGTCGGCTCCGGCGCGGGCGGCGCGGAACAGGGCGGCGCGGGAATGGGCCGCCGCGGTGACGATCCAGTCCGGCCGCCGCCAGCGCTGCCAGATCCCGGGACCGCGCCGCGCCATTGCCTCGGGCAGGTGCAGCCCGTCCGCTCCCACGGCCCGGGCGAGCCGGGCGTCGGCGGCGATCAGCACCCGGATGTGCCGCCCCCGGCACAGGGCCACCAGGTCGCGGGCCAGGGCGTCCCGGCCGGGGACTCCGTAGTGGCGCAGGATGACGGCGCTGCCCCGGGGCAGGCGGGCCACCGCGGCGGCGGGATCGGGCAGCCTGTCGGCGTCCGTCATCAGGATCAGCGGGGGCAGGAGGCGGCTCGCCGACGCCGCCGCCGCCGGGCGGTGCAAATTGAGCCGCCGCGCCAGGTCTGTTAAGGTCGGCACCGGATTTCCACCCTCCGTCCCTCCTTCGTGCAAGCGCCATGGTAACGCAATTGGCACCCGAGACCGATATCGCCGGAAACCTGGCCGTGGTGAAGGCGCGAATCGCCGCAGCCGCCGAGGCCGCCGGGCGATCGCCGGACGAGGTCACCCTGGTCGCCGTGGGCAAGGCCCATCCCGCCGGGCATGTCCGGCGCGCCCTGGAAGCCGGACACCGGGACTTCGGCGAGAACCGGGTCGACGAAGCCGAGGCCAAGTGGCCCGAGCTCAGGGCCGCCTATCCCGACGTCCGGCTGCACCTGATCGGTCCCTTGCAGCGCAACAAGGTACGCCGGGCGCTCGAGCTGTTCGACGCCATCGAAAGCGTCGACCGGCCCAGGCTGGCCCGGGCGCTGGCCGAGGAAATGGAACGCAGCGGCCACCGCGCGGACTGTTTCATCCAGGTCAACACCGGCGAGGAGCCCCAGAAAAGCGGCATTCATCCCGCCGATGCCGATGAATTCATCGGCGCCTGCCGCGACGACCTGGGCCTGCCGGTCCGCGGCCTCATGTGTATCCCGCCGCAGGACGACGAACCGTCCCTTCACTTCGCCCTTTTGCGAGAGATCGCGCGGCGCAACGGGCTCGGGGACCTGAGCATGGGCATGACCGCCGATTTCGACGTCGCCGTGCGTTTCGGCGCCACCCATGTGCGTGTGGGCACGGCCCTTTTCGGCCCGCGCCCGCCGTTCAACCGGGATCGCGGCTGATACAAAGCCGAACGTTCTCATCGCAGTCGCCGAGCAGGGACAGGAGATCGGGCAGCGCCACGCCGACGCAGCCCCCGGTCGGCGCGTAATCGGGTCTCGCCACGTGCACGAAGACGGCGCTGCCCCGGCCCGGGATCACCGGGTCGTCGTTGAATCCCAACACCACGAGCACGTCGTAGATTTCATCCGCACGCCAAAGAACTTCGTGCCCGGCGGCGCACGGGATGCGGACCGGGCCGTTGTAACGCCTGTCGGCGGGATCGTCGCACCATCCATCGTCGGCGCGCAATGCCCTCACCGGCAGGGCGGTCAGCGGCCTGTCCACCCGGTCGGCCCGGTACAACACCCGGCGCAGGGGAAAGCAGCCCTCCGGCGTGGCGCCGTCGCCTTCGCGCTTGTCGGCGCTGAGTCCGCCTTGTCCCAAGGCACAGCGGACCCGCCTGCCGCGCCACATGAGCATGCCCGGGGGCCGTACCTGGATGTCCATGGTCCGGTTATAAAGCGAAGCGGTCAGTATGCCACGTCCATGGTGGACCGCGGCGTCGCGCGGGCGAGCTGGGCGCCCTGCTCGTACTTGACCAGGGCCGCCAACATGACCTCGGAATGCCAGCCCCCCGGCCCCGCCAAATCGCCGCCTGTCCCGGCGCCCGCGGCAGCCACCCGATGCGGCGCCGGCGATGGGGCCGCCGAACAGGGCGCCGCCGGCAACGCGGGACGCCGGGGCGATGGTGTCGCCGGTCAGTGCCCGGTAGAGCGTGGACACGAAGGGGATGTGCTGAAGGGGATTGATGACGTCGAGGATGTCGAGAAAATTGAACCCGTCGGCGCCGAACAGCCGGGTTATTAAACCGTCGGGCGGGGCCTGGGACTTCGTTTCCCCGCTCTCCGGCGGCGCGTGCGGGGCGAAGAATGCCGGTTGGGTGCCTACGGGGTCTGGCGGGGCGCTCACGACGGATCCTGGGTTCTCCTGGGTCGCCTGTCCCCCTGCAAGCCGGGTGCCACGGAAAAATCCATGAAAATCAAAGTGTTGTGCGAAAGTGTCCGGTGCACGGGGACCGCAGGCCGGCAATATGTACCCGCCCGGCGGCGGGAAACGGTGAAATCCCGGGCGTTGGCAGGCTGCTGGAAGGTACTAAAAGAAGGTACTAAAAAAGGTGTCCGCCCCGCGCCGCCTTGGTGCGCAGGTAGCTCTCGTTGTGCTTGTTGGCGGGAAAGGCGTGGGGCACCCGGGCGACGACGCCGACGCCGCAGCGCGACAGCGCCGAAACCTTGCCGGGGTTGTTGGTCATCAGGCGGATGCGGTCGAATCCAAGCTGGCGCAGCATCTGGGCGGCCGGCAGGTAAACCCGTTCGTCGGCATCGAAACCCAGTTGTTCGTTGGCGTCCATGGTGTCGAACCCGCGATCCTGCAATTCATAGGCCCGGAGCTTGTTGACCAGGCCGATGCCGCGGCCCTCCTGGGCCAGGTAGAGCAGGATGCCGCTGCCGGCGGCGGCGATCTCCCGGATCGCGCCCTGCAGTTGGTCGCCGCAGTCGCACCGCAGGCTGCCCAGCAGGTCGCCGGTGAAACATTCCGAATGCAGGCGGGTGAGCACCGGCTCCCCCGGCCTGGGGTCGCCGATGAGGATGGCCAGATGTTCCAGTCCGCCGTCGACCGGGCGGAAGGCCATGATCCGCGTCTCCGGCGCGTCGGGCAGCGGCACCCGCGCCTCGCTGACCTTGCGCAGGGTTCTGGCCGCCGTCTTCTCGTACTGGAAGATGTCGCCGGCGTCGACCAGAAGCAGGTCGTGCCGCGTCGTCCAGGCGGCAAGGTCGTCGGCCTCGGGGTTGACCAGGTTCGCCGTCACCGCCGCCGGCAACAGCCGGGCCCGTTTCGCCAGGCTCACCGCGGCGCTGTCGCAGTCGTAGGCGGCGGCTTCGGCGATCGACAGGTCGGGCGTCACCGCCGGGGGATCGGAAAGGGGATCGGCGAGATCGCGGATCGCCTCCGCCGTCAGGCCGCCCCCGGCGGCGACGCTCACCACCTTCGCCCGGCTGTGGCCGAGGCCGAGCACGGCGGCGCGCCGCGCGGTAACGACAAGGACGGGGGAGGCCTGGCTCATGGAGGCCAGCTCCCGCAATCCCTCGGGCGTCGCGGCTTCGGCGGCCTGAACCAGGGCCGCGGTGCCGCCGCCGCCGCGCACGGCGACGATGCGGCCGCGCCGAAGCTCGGAGACGGCGCGATCCACCGCCAGCAGGGAGACGGGTTCGCGCGAGGCGGGCATGGAAATCAGTTCGAAACGGTGCGCCATGATGGGTCGCCGGTGGAACCGGAACAGCCTTGCCGCCGAACCCGGCGACCGGCGGCTGGATCCCACCCCTCCGTAACACGTTTCAACCCCTTGAGACGGCGCCCGGCGGGCCCGTCCCGGGGACCGCGGACAATACCCGCAATGACCGGTCCGTGGAAGCGCCTAAACCGAGGGACAGGGCGGCGAGGCGCAACGCCGCCGGTGATGCCCCTTGGTATAACTGGAAGCAACGCGCCGATTGGTGTAGCGTCCGGGAGAGATTTTGGCCCGGGGTAACCGATGACCGCAGGCAAGCGCATTCTGCTCGTCGACGACGATGCGACCCTGCTGCAGATGCTTGGAGAGCAACTGCAACTGCACGAAGAGTTCACCACGATCGGGACGAAAACCGGGGCCGAGGCCCTGAAGCTGGCGAAGGCCGACCACTTCGACGTGATCATCCTGGACGTGGGCCTGCCCGACATGGACGGCCGCGAGCTCTGCCGCCTGATGCGCCGCAACGGCGTCACCTCGCCGATCATCATGCTGACCGGCGCCGACACCGACGCCGACACCATCCTGGGCCTGGATTCGGGCGCCAACGATTACGTCACCAAGCCCTTTCGCCTCGGCGTCCTGCTGGCCCGCCTGCGCGCCCACATCCGCCAGCACGAACGCAGCGACGACGCGGTCTTCACCATCGGCCCCTACACCTTTCAGCCCGGCGCCAAGCTTCTCGTCGACAACACCGACAAGCGCAAAATCCGCCTCACCGACAAGGAGGCGGCGATCCTGAAATACCTGTATCGCGCCGGTGACAGGGTGGTCAGGCGCGAAGTGCTTTTGGACGAGGTCTGGGGCTACAACGCCGGCGTCACCACCCACACCCTGGAAACCCACGTCTACCGCCTGCGCCAGAAGATCGAGCGCGATCCATCCAACGCCCAGATGCTGGTCACCGAGCCCGGCGGATACCGTCTCGCCACCTGAACGGTTTGTCGAAGGGCGCGCCGCGCCGGGCCGCGGTCCGGCCGCGGGCCGTCAGTTGTCGATCTCGAAAGGATCGGGCGCCTCGAAGTGGAACAGCTCCGGGTTCAAGGGCAGGCCGAAACGGGTTTTCAGCAGGGACACGGTGGTTTTCACGCCCTGGGCGTCGGTGACGATCCACTTCCTGAGAGTCAGCGGACGGTCGCTGAATATGAGGGTCAGGCTTCCCTCCTGCGGGTCCTCCGTGCGCACCAGGGTAACGCGGGCGGCGCCGGCCTGGCGCTTGAACCTGGTGAGTGTGAAGTCGCCGGAAAAAAAGGAGACGTTCTCCTGTACCAGGATGCCCGCCGGCGTGGACTCGAGATCGATCTCGCTCACCTGCTCCAGTTCCTTGTCGAAATACGTCAACACCCCGCGGGCGGCGACGATCAGGATGGGCACGGGAGGGTCGTATTCGATGCGCAACTTGCCGGGACGCGAGATAAACAGGGTGCCCTCCGAAAGCTCGCCGGTGGACGAGACCTGGAGGAAGCGGGCTTTCAGCGTGCGGATGCGGTTGAGGTAGGCCTCGATGCGGCCGACGTCGGCCCGGTCGGCGGCGCTCAGCGTCGCCGCCGGGGGCGGTGCGGCCGCCGCCGGGACCGCCGCCGCCGCCCATGCCAGCGCCACGATCAGGATCGCCGCCAGCCGGCGCGGACGGCTGCCCGCCCGCCCTTTCGCGGGGACGGCTTGCTCGTGACCGGGGGCCCCCGCGAACAGGTCAGGCGGCATAACCGCCGTCGCCGCCGATAAGAACCTCGCGGCGGCCGACCCGATTGGCCTTGCTGACAATGCCGTTCGCCTCCATGCGCTCGATGATGCGCGCCGCCCGGTTATAGCCGATCTGCAGGTGCCTCTGGATGAAGCTGGTGGAGGCCTTGCCCTCGCGGGCGACGAGGGCCAACGCCTCGTCATACAGCACATCGCCCGACGGGGCGCCGTAGCCGCCGCCAAGGGTGGCTGCGCCGTCGTCCTCGGTGACGGCCGTGTCGTAGGTGGGCTCGCCCTGGGACTTCAGGAAGGTGACCACGGCCTCCACCTCCTCGTCGGATACGAAAGGACCATGCACGCGGGTAACGCGTCCACCGCCCGCCATATACAGCATGTCGCCCTGGCCGAGAAGCTGTTCCGCCCCCTGCTCGCCGAGGATGGTGCGGCTGTCGATCTTGGAGGTGACCTGAAAGCTGACGCGGGTTGGAAAATTGGCCTTGATGGTGCCCGTGATCACGTCCACGGACGGGCGTTGGGTGGCCATGATCAGATGGATGCCGGCGGCCCGCGCCATCTGCGCCAGCCTTTGCACCGCCGCCTCGATGTCCTTGCCGGCAACCAGCATGAGGTCCGCCATCTCGTCGACGACGACGATGATGAAGGGCAGCGCATCCATGCTCAGCGGCTGATCCTCGAAAACCGGTTGACCGTCCGTGTCGAATCCCGTCTGCACCCGGCGGGTAAGGGTTTCGCCTTTCTTGCGCGCGTCGCGCAGTCGGGCGTTGTATCCGGCGACGCTGCGCACGCCCAGTTGCGACATGGCGCGGTAGCGCTCCTCCATCTCGCGCACCGCCCATTTCAGCGCCACCACCGCCTTCGACGGTTCGGTCACCACCGGCGTGAGCAGGTGGGGAATGCCGTCGTACACCGAAAGTTCCAACACCTTCGGATCGATCATGATGAACTTGCATTCGTCGGGCGGAAGTTGATAGAGCAGGGAAAGAATCATCGTGTTCATGGCCACCGACTTGCCCGACCCGGTGGTCCCGGCAACCAGCAGATGGGGCATGCGCGCCAGGTCCACGAGGACGGGCGTGCCGCTGATGTCCTTGCCCAGGGCCAGGTTCAGCCGCCCGGCGCTGCGCTCGAAAGCGTCGGAGGCCAGCAGCTCGCGCAGGTGCACCGTCTCCCGCCTGAGGTTGGGCAGCTCGATGCCGATCACGTTGCGTCCCGGAACCACCGCCACGCGCACGGACACCGCGCTCATGGAGCGGGCGATGTCGTCGGAGAGGCTGATGACGCGCGAGGTTTTGGTCCCCGGCGCCGGCTCCAGCTCGTAAAGGGTGACCACCGGCCCGGGACGGACCTTGATGATCTCGCCATGCACCCCGAAGTCCTCGAGCACGGTTTCCAGAAGCCGCGCGTTTTGTTGCAGGGCGTTCTGGTTGACGGCGCCACCCCCCGCCGACCGGGACGGCGGGTTCAACAGATCGAGAGACGGCAACCGGTATTCGTCGGGATCCAGGTCCAGCCTCCCCTGGCGCGTGGCCAGGGCGCGGCGGCCGGTCTTGGTCCACGGCAGCCTGGGCGCCACCAGGCCGGTGCGGACCGGGGATTTGGGCCAGGGCTCCGGGGCAGGCTCCCGGCCCGGGTCCTGCTCCTCCCGGTCCACCGGAGGCTCGCGGCCGAGGGTGGGCTCGGCACGGTCGCGCCATGCCATGCGGGTCCCGGCCGCCCGGCGGCCGCGGATCACCGCCCGCATCAAGGCGCCCGGGACGCGCACCAACGCGGATATCGGGGTGCGCCACCCGGCCCACGAAAGGTTTGAAGCGGAGACCAACGCCGCCGTCCCGAGGACGACCGCGGCGAGCGCGATGATCCCTGTCCCGACGGCGCCGCCGTACCCCTGCACCAGCGCGCCGAGACGGTCGAGAAGCACGTTCCCCACGACCCCGCCGGGTCCCGTCAGCAACGGCCACGTCCGGGGTACGGGCAGGGCGCTGAGCCCCATGGCGAGCAGCGCCACGGCGACGCTCAGCATGGCCAGGCGCAGCCACAGCACGGAAAGGCCGCGTTTGCGCACCATCCGCCAGCCCCAGGCCGCCAGCACCAGGACGGGCACGAAGGCGGCGGCGCCCAGGGACTGCAGCAGGACATCGGCGGTCACGGCGCCGGCGCCGCCGAACAGATTGCGCGTGACGCCATCGGCGGCGTTGTTGAGCGAGGAATCGCCGGGTGCGTAACTGAACAGGGCCGCCAGCAGGACGCCCGCGCACACAAAAAGGCCGAAACCGATTCCCTCGGCCAGACGCCGACGAAGGAAATCCACCGCGCCCTTCGGCAAAACAGCGCCGCCCCCGGCAGTACTCACGGTACGTGCCATGCCGGCGTTTTACGATACCTTGCTTTAGAATATCTTAACGCAGGACCGCGAGAAGCCGCTCCAGGGCCTCCGTCGTCGTCGCCTGATCGTGGACCAGGGCGACGCGGATAAAGGCGGCGCCGGGGTTATGGCCGTCCCGGTCGTCGGCGGCCAGATAGGCCCCCGGCAGGACCCGGAGCCCGGCCTCGGCCCACAGCCGACGCGCCGCCGCCTCGCCGTCGCCGACGTCGAGCCACAGGAAGAACCCGCCGTCCGGCCGGTAAAACCCGAACCGCCCGGCCAGCAGCGCCTCCGCCGCGTCGAACTTGGCCCGGTAAAGGGCGCGGTTTTCCTCCACGTGGGCATCGTCACGCCACAACGCCTCCGAGGCGGCCATCACCGGCAGGGGCACGGTGGCGCCGCCGACGTCGCGCAGGCGCTTGAACTTTTCGATCAGGGCCGGATCGCCCGCGACGAAGCCCGAACGCAGCCCGGGGGCGCTGGAGCGCTTGGACAACGAATGGAATACCAGAACGTTACCGTACCCCAGGGCGGCGCACGCCTGCACGGCGCCGGGCGGCGGCTCGCCGCCGTAGATCTCGGCGTAGCATTCGTCCACGCAGAGCACGAAATCGTGGTCCCGGGCCAGCCGCACCGCCGTTTTCAGGTAGTCCAGGCCGGCCGCCGCGCCCTGCGGGTTGGCCGGCGAGCAAAGGTAGAAAAGCGCCGTGCGCGCCAGGGTCGCCTCGTCCACGGCGGCCAGGTCGGGCAGGAAGCCGGTTTCCCGCGTCGCCGGCAGGAACACCGCCTCGGCCCCCGTCATGGCCGCCGATCCCGCGTACACATGGTAATACGGGTTGGGGATGAGGACGGCCGGCGTGGCGCCGCCCCTGCCGTCGGGCAGGGCCAGGGCGGCGGCCATGAACAGGGCCTCGCGGGTGCCGGCGACGGGCAGGATCTGGGTGGCCGGGTCGATGGCGCCTTCGGCCAGGCCGTAGCGGCGCACCAGCCACGAGCCCACCGCGTCCCGGAACCCGGGCGTGCCGCCGATCGGGGGATACCTGCCCCACAGATGGGCGTTGGCGGCCAGGGTCTCGGCGAGCATGGGCGGCGGCCCGTGCCGGGGCTCGCCGATGGACAACGCCAGGGGCTCGACGCCGGCCGGGGGATCGACACCGTCGAGCAGCGCCCGGAGGCGGGCGAACGGATAGCCGGGCAGCCGGTCGAGACGGGGATTCACCATGGCGCGGGCCGAGTCTAGCCCCCGCACCGGCGCCCGACAAGGCGGCGCGGCTGTGGGGGGCTCCGCCCCCCATACCCCCGGCCAGGGGTTTTCAAAACCCCTGGACCCCAATATTTGGGTTCCAAGGGCCGTCGGCCCTTGGTGGGGATCAAAAGGGGCAACGCCCCTTTGTGACCTCAGCCGTCTTAGTGCACGACCTCGCCGTGGAGGTTGATGTCGAGGCCGCCGACCTCGGTCTCATCGTCGACCCGGAGACCCATCACCGCGTCGATGATCTTGAGCAGGACGAAGCTCACCACCCCGCAATAGGCGATGGTGACGGCGATGCCTTCGAGCTGGATGAGGATCTGCCCCGGATTGCCCTCGAGGACGCCCGGCGTGCCGCCGATGGCCTCGACGGCGAACACCCCGGTCAGCAGCGCCCCGACGATGCCGCCGACGCCGTGGACGCCGAAGACGTCGAGGGAATCATCGTAGCCCAGCCGGTTCTTCAGGCTGGTGGCGGCCCAGAAACAGGCCAAGCCGGCCGCCAAGCCGATCATCAGGGCACCGCCGGGGCCGACGTACCCGGACGCCGGCGTGATCGCGACCAGGCCGCTGACGGCGCCGGAGACGATGCCGAGCACGCTGGGCTTGGAACGGAACTTCCACTCGGCGAACATCCATGCCAGGGCCGCGGTGGCGGCGGCGATCTGGGTCACCGCCATGGCCATGCCGGCGCTGCCGTTGGCGGCGACCGCCGATCCGGCGTTGAAGCCGAACCAGCCGACCCACAGCATGGAAGCGCCGATCACGCTCAGCACCAGATTGTGCGGCGCCATGTTCTCCGTGCCGTAGCCGCGCCGCTTGCCGAGCACCAGGGCGGCGACCAGGGCGGCGATGCCGGCATTGATGTGGACGACCGTGCCGCCGGCGAAGTCGAGCACGCCGGCATCGCCCAGGAAGCCGCCGCCCCACACCCAGTGGGTGATGGGCGCATAGACCAGCACCATCCACAGGCCGAGGAAGACCAGCATGGAGGAAAACTTCATGCGGTCGGCGAACCCGCCGCAGATCAGGGCCGGGGTGATGATGGCGAAGGTCATCTGGAAGGTCATGAACACCGATTCGGGAATGGTGCCGGAGAGGGCGTCGACGCCCATGCCGCGCAGCAGCAGTTTGTCCATGCCGCCGATGTAGGCGTTCATACTCCCGCCGTCGCCGAAGGCCAGGGAATACCCGATGATCATCCACAGGACGGTCATCAGGCAGGTGACGGCGAAGCTCTGCATCACCGTCGCCAGCACGTTTTTCTTGCGCACCATGCCGCCGTAGAACAGGGCGACGCCGGGTATGGTCATCATCAGCACCAGCGCCGTCGAGGTCAGCATCCAGGCCGTATCCCCGCTGTCCAGCTTGGCCTCCTCGGCCAGGGCCGTGCCGGTGCCGGCGAGAACGGCCACCCAGGCAAGGGCCATGGGACCGAGGCCCCTGCTCAACCAACGCGCTCCTTTAATCACATCCATCACGAATTCCTCCTAGTGGCCTGTACTCAGCTAGATCGCATCGTCGTCGGTTTCACCGGTGCGGATGCGGATGGCTTTTTCGATTGCCGAGACGAAGATCTTGCCGTCGCCGATCTTGTCCGTGCGGGCCGATTTCTCGATGGCTTCGACCACGGCCTCCGCCATGTCGTCGGCGACCGCCAGTTCGATTTTCACCTTGGGCAGGAAACTCACCGCGTACTCGGCGCCGCGGTAGATTTCCGTCTGGCCCTTCTGGCGGCCGAATCCCTGGACGTCGGTGACGGTCATTCCCTGGATGCCGAGGGCCGTAAGCGCCTCGCGCACGTCGTCTAGCCGGAAGGGCTTGATGATGGCCATAATGAGTTTCATCTCCCGTATCCTCCTTTCCGGACGCCACCCGTTCTCCCCTGTCCACCGCGGGGGCCGCGGCGGCGCCGGTTCTATCGTTCGCACGGAGGCGGTGACAGCCGCCCCGTATCCGCACTTTCAAGAACCGTGCCGTTTTTCGAGGAATTGGTAATAACATAGTGAAATCAAAGGATTACGCGGAATTTTTGAGACGCCTTCGGATATCGGGACACTTCGGTATGCCTAATTTCAAGGCATATTTTATTCACTGCCTAATTTATGGGCTCTTGGTCCGGCCCCTGGACAGGACCGGCCAAAGAAGGACATGGTAGGGCCATGGCCGTTCGATCCTCGAAGACCCGGCTTCTCAGCGCCGACGTGCTCATCGTCGGCGGCGGTCCCGTCGGCGGCACCCTGGCCTGCGCCCTGTCCGCGGCCGGCATGGAGGTTATCGCCGTCGATGACGCCGATCCGGCGGCCGGCCTGGACGCCGGCTTCGACGGCCGGGCCTCGTCCATCGCCCTGGGCTCCCAGCGCATGCTCGATGCCCTGGGCCTGTGGGCGGGCA
>JACZWD010000250.1 GCA_022572335.1 Pseudomonadota bacterium | reverse complement strand
GCGCCCCCCGCATACGGTGTCGGGGGGACACCCCCCGGTGGCCCCCCGGGGCGTCGGGAAGGCTTTCCGATGGGCCGCCATCGCCTGCGCCTCCCCTCCTGCCGAGGAAACGGGAAAAGCGATCGTAGGGGTGCACTTTAGCTGATAAAGGCCACTAATGGCGCGGCTCACGCGATCAGGGTGACCGGCTCCAGGTGATTGCTCTCCGGTCTGACGGTGCCGATGATGGCGGCGCGCCCGTACCCCAGACCCTTCAGTTCGCCCAGGCAGGCATCCGCCTTGTCGCCGGGGACGCTGGCGAGCAGCCCTCCCGCCGTCTGCGGGTCGAAGATCAGGGGATAGAGTTCGTGCGCGCTGGCCCGGTCCAGGTCGCGGATGGCGCGGCGCAGACGGACGTTCGCCGGCTGCAGGGAGCTGAACACGCCGAGGCGGATGGTTTCCAGCGCCCCCTCCAGGATCGGCAGCGTGCCCAGTTCGATCTCCACGTCGACCTCGGAAGGCCTGGTCATCTCCACCAGGTGGCCGAGCAGGCCGAAACCCGTGATGTCGGTGCAGGCGGTGGCGCCGTGTCGGAACAGGCAGCGGGCCGCCTCTTGGTTCGATTGCAGCATCGAGTCGAGGGCGCCCTCGATCCACCGTCCCTTGGCCTTGAGGCGCATGTCGGCGGCGAACAGCGTCCCCGTGCCCAGGGCCTTGGTCAGGATCAGCCGGTCGCCCGGGCGCATGCCCGCCTTGCGCAGCATGTGGTCCTTGTCGGCCAGGCCGTTGACCGAAAAGCCGAGCGCCAGTTCGGCGCCTTCCGACGTGTGGCCGCCGACGAGGGCCGTGTTGGCCGCCTTCAGCACCCGCAGCGCGCCGTCCATCATCTGGCACAGCTCGTCCTCGACCTTCGCCTCCAGCCCGTAGGGCACGGTGGCGATGGCCAGCGCCGACTGGGGCTCGGCCCCCATGGCGAAGATGTCGCCGAGGCTGTGGTTGGCGGCGACCTGTCCGAAAACGTACGGGTCGTCGATGAACGAGCGGAAGAAATCCACCGTGTGGACCATCACCTTGCCGGGCGGCACATGGACCACCGCCGCGTCGTCGGGTTCGTGAAGCCCGATCAGGATGTCGTCGCGCTCGACCGGCTCCATGCGGCTCAGCGCCCGGGCGAGCACGGTGGCCCCCACCTTGGCGCCGCAGCCGCCGCACCGCATGGCGACGGCGGAGAGCTCCTTGAGCGCCTGGGAATCCGCCAGCCCCGGGGCGATGTCGGCCGTCTCGTCGGCGGCCATCTCGGGAAGCTCGCTGTACTTGCGCATCCAGCGGCGGTCGATCCAGTCCTTCCAGCGCCACACGAGGCGTCCCTCCACCGCCAGGTCGTACTTTGACGCCACCGCGTACTTGTCGCCGGTGCTGATGATGGTGAGGAACTCTTTCTGCGGGGAGAAGGGTTTCAGGGGCCGGTTGAGCAGCGCGCGGCGCAGGTTTTCGGCCAGGGGCGGACCCTGGCGGACCGCGAACACGCCCGCTTTCGGGCGCGGGTGGTTGACCACGGTGGCGATGTCGCCGGCGGCGAAGACCTCCGGGTGGGATACCGATTGCAGGGTGTCCCCGAGCAGCACGAAACCGCGCCCGTCCACCTCCAGGCCGCTGTCCTTCACCCAGGGCGCGGCGCCGGCCGCGGTCACCCACAGGATTTCATCGAGCGCGATGGTGTCGCCGTTGGCGCAACGGACGCCTTCCGAATCCGCCGCCACCACCGGGTGTCCCGTGTGCACGCGGACGCCGCGGACCTCGAGCAGGCGGGCGAACTTTTCCCGGGCCGCCCCGTTGTGGGCGGGCAGGATGCCGTCCGAATCGGTGATCAGGTGGAATTCCAGGTGGCCCGCGTCGCGGCCCCGTGCGGCCAGCATCTCCCCCAGCCGGTGGCGGATGGCGAGCAGGATCTCGACGCCGCCGGCCCCGGCGCCGACGACCCCGATGCGCACCGGGCCCTCGCGGGCGAGGACGCGCTCGCTGATCCGCGTCCATCGGTCGACGAACAGGTTGATGGGCTTGACCGGCGTGGCGTTCTCCGCCGCCCCGGCAACGTCGGCCATCCCCGGCACCGATCCGATGTTGAGGGACAGGAGGTCGTAGGGCACCGGCGGCCGGGTCCGGCACAGCACCCGCCGGCCGGCGAGATCGATGCCCACGGCCTCGTCCTGATACAGCCGCGCCCCGGCGAAGCGGGCCAGGGGCTGGAGGTCCACGTGGGCGTCGTCGAACCCGTAATGGCCGGCGATATAGCCCGGCAGCATGCCCGAATAGGGGGTGTGGACGTCGCGCGCGATCAGGGTCAGGCGGACGCCGGCGAGGGGCTTCATCCCGAACCGCTTGAGGACGGCCACGTGGCTGTGCCCTCCCCCGAGCAGGACCAGGTCCTTGACGATGGTTCCGTGGCCGTTTTTCACCCTGTCCCCGCCTTGTCCGAAGAGTGCGCGGCAAATCCATGCCCGCCGCGGGTCCGATTGTTCCGGTTCCCCGGCGCCGCGTCAAATGGTGCCGCCGGGGAGCGCGGCCGGAGCCCAGTGGCCTGCATCAACTAAATTACACCCATACGACGGCATTGCGAGGTTTCCGGCTAGGAGCGCGTCGCGCCTTGGTGTGCGTGCACCACAAGCGGCGCGCGACGACGCCGGGGGCCCGCGGGGGCGTCCCCCGCATACCGTAGCCCGGGGGGACACCCCCCGGTGGCCCCCCGGGGGTCGCGGGGGCGCCCCCCGCATACGGTGTCGGGGGGACACCCCCCGGTGGCCCCCCGGGGGTCGCGGGGGCGCCCCCCGCATACGGTGTCGGGGGGACACCCCCCGGTGGCCCCCCGGGGCGTCGGGAAGGCTTTCCGATGGGCCGCCATCGCCTGCGCCTCCCCTCCTGCCGAGGAAACGGGAAAAGCGATCGTA
>JACZWD010000249.1 GCA_022572335.1 Pseudomonadota bacterium | reverse complement strand
CCGTAAGGCGGTTGCTTTATCTTCCTGCTTCTGGCATTTTCCGGCGAATTTCCTGACCGGAAATTCCCTGCCACCTAGCGGACATTCATTCCAAACTTCATCGTTTAAAATACAAAAAACACGCAAAAATTATGTCTCGTATATAAAGGATTTCCAAGCATGTCGAACGTCTCCTTGTTGATTATTGGTTGTGGTTTTCTTGCTCTTTTATACAGCGCCTATGCCGTCCGATCGGTTTTGGCGGCGCCGGCGGGCACCGAGCGGATGCAGGAAATCGCCGCCGCCATACAGGAAGGCGCCCGGGCCTACCTGAACCGCCAGTACACCGCCATCGCCCTGGTCGGCGCGGTCATCGGCGTGCTTCTCGGACTGCGCCTCGGACTCGCCGTCGCCATCGGCTATTTCGTCGGCGCCATCCTGTCCGCCGCCGCCGGCTACATCGGCATGAACGTTTCGGTCCGGGCCAACGTGCGCACCGCCGAGGCGGCCCGCACCCGCGGCCTCGATACCGCCCTCGGACTGGCGTTCAAGTCGGGCGCGGTGACCGGCATGCTGGTCGTCGGGCTGGCCCTGCTGGGGGTGACCGTTTACTACGTGATCCTGCGCGCCATGACCGATACAAGCAGCGTCGAAGGGATGCGCCATTTGCTCGAGGCCCTGATGGCGCTCGGCTTCGGCGCTTCTCTGATCTCCATTTTCGCCCGTCTCGGCGGCGGCATCTTCACCAAGGGCGCCGACGTGGGCACCGATCTGGTCGGCAAGATCGAGGCCGGCATTCCCGAGGACGATCCCCGCAACCCCGGCGTCATCGCCGACAACGTGGGCGACAATGTGGGCGACTGCGCCGGCATGGCCGCCGACCTTTTCGAGACCTATGCGGTGACGGTGGTGGCGACCATGGTGCTGGGAGCCATTTTCTTCTCCGGCCCGGCCCAGCTCATCATGATGGAACTGCCCCTCGCCATCGGCGCGGTCTGCATCCCGGCCTCGGTCGCGGCGACGTTCTTCGTGCGCCTCGGCCCCGGCAAGAACATCATGGGGGCGCTGTACAAGGGCTTGATCGCCAGCGCCCTGATCTCGGCCGTGCTGATCGCCGGCGTCATCGGCTGGATGCTGGGCTTCGATACGCCGTTCGACACGGGCGAACGCGTCATTACCGGAGCGCAGTTGATGGTTTGCGCCCTCGCCGGCCTGACGGTCACCGGCCTGATCGTCTGGATCACCGAATACTATACGGGCACCGACCACCGCCCGGTGCAGAGCATCGCCAGCGCCTCCACCACCGGCGACGCCACCAACATCATCCAGGGCCTGGCGGTCTCCATGGAGGCGACGGCGGCGCCGGTGCTGGTGATTTGCGCCGGGATCCTCGTCTCGTTCATGAGCGCCGGCCTGTTCGGCCTGGCCATCGCCGCCACCACCATGCTCGCCCTTGCCGGCATCGTCGTCGCCCTGGACGCCTTCGGCCCGGTCACCGACAACGCGGGGGGCATCGCCCAGATGGCGGACCTGCCGGACGACGTGCGCAAGATCACCGACGCTCTGGACGCCGTCGGCAACACCACCAAGGCGGTGACCAAGGGCTACGCCATCGGCTCCGCCGGTCTTGCGGCGTTGGTGCTGTTCGCCGTCTATACCGAGGAACTCGGCCACTACTTCCCCGATATCGAGGTATCGTTCCGCCTTCAGGACCCGTTCGTCGTCATTGGCCTCTTCGTCGGCGGCCTGCTGCCCTTCCTCTTCGGCTCCATGGGCATGATGGCCGTGGGCCGCGCCGGCGGCCAGCTGGTGATAGAAATTCGCCGCCAGTTCAGGGAAATCGACGGCCTCATGGAAGGCACGGCGAAACCCGACTACGCCACCTGCGTGGACATGCTGACCAAGACGGCGATCAAGGAAATGATCGTTCCGTCCATGCTTCCGGTGCTGGCGCCGGTGGTGATGTATTTCGCCATTTTGCTGATCGCCGGCCAGGCGGAGGCGTTTTCGGCGCTCGGCGCGATGCTTCTCGGCACCATCGTCACCGGGCTGTTCGTGGCCATCTCCATGACCTCGGGCGGCGGCGCCTGGGACAACGCGAAGAAGTTCATCGAGGACGGCAACCTGGGCGGCAAGGGATCCGATGCCCACAAGGCGGCGGTGACCGGCGACACCGTCGGCGATCCCTACAAGGACACCGCCGGGCCCGCCATCAACCCGATGATCAAGATCATCAACATTGTCGCCATCCTGCTCCTCGCCATCCTCGCGTGAGAGCCGCGGGGCGGCGGCCCGCGGCCGCGGGCTTGGCAAGTCAAAACGGCCGGGGCGTTTCGACTTTCGGAATCATTCCAGGGGCTTGTTGAAGCGCCCCATATTGCCCAGGAGCTGCTGCATGATGGTCAATTCGGCGCCCGCAGTGGGGGTTTTCCGGTCCACCGGCTCGATGGCATGGCCCTGTTCCAACCCCAGGGTCTCGACGCCGGTCACCACGCCCTTTTTGTCGAAGTGGACGATGACCACCTGGCGTTCGGCGACCTTGGGTTCGAAAAACGCCAGCGCCTCGGTCCGCTTGCTGATGTAATACCACGTCTCCTGATCGAACACGGCGATGCTGGACGGCGACCCAAGGATTTCGGCCACATCGCCGCGGGAGTGTTTGCCGGGCCTGATCTCCGCCAGCTTATCCGGATCGGGAAGGTTGCCCCGGCTGTCTATGCGGGGCGAGCAGGCGACAACGGCAAGAGCCACGGCGGCCATGCCAAGGCACCGCAAAAGAGGTCTTGATAAATCAACCCTGAGCATTTTTTCTTAAACCCCGTCGCGCAGGTTCGCCGACAACCCCTTGGTAAACGGCAAGACAATGGATGATAGCAAAAATTGGACCCACCGGCGCCGCTTGTCAATCCTGGCGGGAATCCGGGGCACCGTGGCAGCCCGGACCGGCC
>JACZWD010000065.1 GCA_022572335.1 Pseudomonadota bacterium | reverse complement strand
TACGGCGCGGCGTGCTCCTAGCCGGAAACCTCGCAACGCCGTCGTATGGGTACACTTTAGCTGAGACAGGCCACTACCGGGTTCGACCCTGGGCCCGGGCGAGGACCTCCCACACTTTGCTGTTCCATGCGCCGGGGGCGATCTCGACCGCCGCGGCGAGCGCGTCGCCGACGGTCTTGGCGGGCCTTTCCGCCACCGGCGGCGCGGCGCGGAATTCCTTCACGGTGACGCTGTCGAACACGACTTTCTCTTCCTTGCGCTTATAGAGCAGGATCGTCGAGAAGATCTCGTCATAGCCGTTTTCGATCTCCAGGATGTCGATGCTGATCTGGTAGACCTGGTTTTGGGAAAGCTGGTAGGGCGCCTCGGTGATGAACATGAGGGCCGGGATGTCGATCTTCGCGCCCTTGTCGTCGCAGCGGTAGGTGACCTCGTAATCGGCGATTTCGAAGAATTCGCCCTCGGCCGCGCTCTTGCCTTCGAAATGGACGGCGTAATCGCAGGACGGCCCGCCGGGAACGGATGCCGTCCCGGTGAGGTCCCGGGCCAGGGAGCCGTCGATCAGGGGAAGCAGTATGGGCGCGTACACGAACCCCAGGTCCTTGCCGTCCTGTGCCACGGCCAGCCATGCGGCGCCGCCGGCCTGGCCGACCGCCTGGACCTTTTCGCCCTTCTTCAGGCGCCCGAGGCGCTTGGCGCCGGTCTTCGGCCCGGCGCGGACGTTGACGGACTTCAACACCAGGTAGGTCCCCGAGGCGGGCTTCACGGCAACGCCGAGGAACGTTTCCTGCGCGCCGCCGGCCCCGGCATGGACGAGGCCGGCGGCCACGACCAGAACCGCAATACGGCCCCGCCTGGTTGGCGTTTTCCGGTAACGGGCGGCAGCCGTCCCCATGTCGTGTCAGCCCCCCCACCGATCAGGAATACCAATGGGTTACCGGACATGATAGTCGACCCGATGGGTTCCCTCCACCGTCTTTTCCCGGTCGCGCCCGGGGCCCGGTGCGGGCTCGACTTCGCCCGCTCGGGGGCGGTACTGTGGCCGGCGCCGGGCACGAGCGGGCGGGACGGATCCCATGGCAATCACGATCTTGCACGGGCTGAAGGCGGAGCTTGGGCCCGAGGACCGCCTTCTCGGCCTGGACGTGGGGTCGAAGACGGTCGGGCTGGCGCTTTCCGATGTCACCCGCACCATCGCCACGCCCTACCGGACCCTGCGGCGCACCACGTTCGCGAAGGACGCCGAGAGCCTGCGCCGGACCATCGACGAGCACGGCGTCGGCGGCCTGGTCATCGGGCTGCCGCTCCAGATGGACGGCACCGAAGGCCGGCGCTGTCAGTCGGTGCGCCGGTTCGCCGCCAACCTGCTGGAGGGGATGGATATCCCGATCGCGTTCTGGGACGAACGCCTGTCCACGGCGGCGGTGGAGCGCGTGCTGATCAGGGAGGCGGACATGTCGCGCCGGCGCCGCGCCCAGGTGATCGACAAGGCCGCCGCCGCCTACATCCTGCAGGGCGCCCTGGACGCCCTGGCCGGCGCCGCCGGGGGCGGGCGTAATACCAAGGAGCGCTGATCGTGACCCGACGAGCCGGCTTACCAAGGTTTTCGGCCCTAAGCGTGCGCCGTGGCGATGCGGGGCATCGCAAAGCGTGCGCGACGCCGTCCGAAAGCCTTGGTAAGCCACCGTTCCGCGGCATTTCCCGACAAGGCGGCGAGGGGCGCCATGGTTGACGGGCAGGGGCCCGTCCGCCGTTGTGCCGGCGGGCGTCCCGCCTTGCGCTGTTCGGCGCGCCGGCCTTATAGTGCCGGTTTATGATCGACGGCGCTTCGGACACCATCCAGTTTGCGCACCGCCACCTGCTCGGCATCGAAGGCCTGTCGCCGGACGACATAACGCTTTTGCTCGACCGCTCCGAATCCTACGTCGAGCAGAACCGCCGGATCGACAAGAAGAAGTCGGTGCTGCGCGGACGCACCATCATCAATCTGTTTTTCGAGGCTTCGACCCGCACGCGCACGTCGTTCGAGCTGGCGGGCAAGCGGCTGGGCGGCGACGTCATCAACATGTCGGTGTCCACCAGCTCGATCAAGAAGGGCGAGACCCTGATCGACACGGCGATGACGCTGAACGCCATGCATCCCGATGTCCTGGTCTTGCGCCATCCCGATGCCGGCGCCGCCAAGCTGTTGTCGGAGAAGGTCAACTGCGCCGTCATCAACGCCGGAGACGGAAGCCACGAACACCCGACCCAGGCGCTGCTCGACGCGCTGACCATCCGCCGGCGCAGGGGCCGGCTCGAGGGCCTCAAGGTGGCCATCTGCGGGGACATCGTGCATTCGCGCGTCGCCCGGTCCAACATCCACCTGCTCAACACCATGGGGGCGCGGGTGCGCCTGATCGCGCCCAGGACCCTGATCCCGGAGGGCGTGGAACGGCTCGGCGTGGAGGTGTTTCACGACATGAACGAGGGCCTGGAGGACTGCGACATCGTCATGATGCTGCGCCTGCAAACCGAGCGCATGCACGGCAACTTCTTTCCGTCCATCCGCGAATATTTCCACTTCTTCGGCCTCGACTATGAAAAGCTCTCCAGCGCCAAGCCGGACGCCCTCATCATGCACCCCGGCCCGATGAACCGGGGCGTGGAGATCGACTCGGAAGTGGCCGACGACATCGGCCGCAGCGCCATCCGCGAGCAGGTGGAGATGGGCGTGGCCGTGCGCATGGCCTGCCTCGAGCTCCTCACCCTCAACCGGCCCGAAACGGAGCAGAGGAACCTCTGATGGCGGGCAAGCCCAGCGAATCCCTGGGCCGGGTGGCCTACGTCAACGCCCGCCTGGTGGATCCGGCCTCGGGCCTGGACGCGCCCGGGGCCCTGCTCACCGAGGGCGAGGTCATCGCCGACTTCGGCGCCGGGCTGTTCGGCGAAGGGGTGCCCGAGGGAATCAAGGTGGTCGACTGCGGCGGCCACTGCCTGATCCCGGGACTGGTCGACATCCGCGTGCAGCTGCGCGAGCCGGGCGAGGAACACAAGGGCACCCTGGCTTCGGGGGGACGGGCGGCGACGGCCGGCGGCATTACCACGATGGTGTGTCTGCCCAACACCGTCCCCGTGATCGACGACATGTCGGTGGTGGAGTTCATCGCCCGCCGGGCGCGCCTGCTGGGGCTGACCAAGGTGTACTGCTATGGCGCCGTGACCAAGGGCCTGGAAGGCCGGGCCCTGGCCGAAATGGGGATGCTGGCCGAGGCCGGGGCGGTCGCCTTCACCGACGGCATCAAGGCGGTGGGCGACGCCCAGGTCATGCGCCGGGCGCTCAGCTACGCCGGCACCTATCGGCTGTTGATCGTCCAGCACCCGGAGGAATCGAGCCTCGCCGAGGACGGCGCCATGAACGCCGGCGAAACGGCGACCCGGCTGGGCCTGCAGGGCATCCCCCGCGCCGCCGAGATCATCATCGTGGAGAGGGACATCCGGCTGGTCGAGATGACCGGCGGGCGGATCCATTTCGCCCACGTCTCCACCGCCGAGGCCATCGAGGCCGTGGCCCGGGCCAAGGCCCGCGGGTTGAACGTGACCTGCGACACGGCGCCGCCCTATTTCGCCCTCAACGAGACCGCGGTCGGCGATTACCGGACCTTCGCCAAGCTGTCGCCGCCGCTGCGCGCCGAGGCCGACCGCCAGGCGGTGGTCGAGGGGGTGAAGAACGGCACCATCGACGCCATCGCCTCCGATCACGCCCCCCAGGACGAAGACGCCAAGCGCCTGCCCTTCGCCCAGGCCGCCTGCGGCGGCATCGGGCTCGAGACCCTTTTGCCGGTGTCCCTCGAGTTCTATCAGAACGGGCAGATGTCGCTCACCGACGTGCTGCGCCTGCTCACCTGCGGGCCGGCGGACGTGCTGGGGCTCAGCGCCGGGCGGCTGGAAAAGGGCCTGCCGGCGGACCTTACCCTGTTCGACCCCGACCGCGCCTGGAAGGTGGTCGCCGACGACCTGCTGAGCAAGTCCAAGAACTCGCCCTTCGACGGCCGCCCGGTGCAGGGGCGGGTGCTGCGCACCGTGGTCGACGGCCGGGCCGTTTACGGGCGGGAAGGCTGAGCCATGCCCGAGGCCGGCACGGCGCTCACCTGGTGGTATCTTCTTGCCGCCGCCGCCGGGTACCTGCTCGGCTCCATCCCCTTCGGCCTGGTGCTGACCCGCGCCGCCGGGCTGGGCGATATCCGCCGGCTGGGCTCGGGCAACATCGGCGCCACCAACGTGCTGCGCACCGGCAACAAGGCCCTGGCGGCGGCCACCGTGGTGCTGGACGGCGGCAAGGGGGCGGTGGCGGCCCTCGCCCTGGCGCCCTGGGACGCGGGCCTGGGCCTGATCGCCGGGTTTGCCGCGGTGATCGGCCATAACTTCCCCGTCTGGCTGCGCTTCAGGGGCGGCAAGGGGGTGGCGGCCACCCTCGGCGTGCTCCTCGCCGTCGCCTGGCCGGTGGGGCTGCTGGCGTGCCTGACCTGGCTCGTGGTCGCGGCCCTGTTCCGCTATTCCTCGCTGGCCGCCCTGGTGGCAATCATGGCCGCCCCGTTCACCATGCAGTGGCTGGCCGACGGGCCCCGCACAGGCCTCGCCGCCGCCCTCGCCGTGCTCGCCATCGTGCGCCACCAGGCCAACATTCGCCGCCTGCTGAAGGGGGAGGAATCGAAGATCGGGGCGAAGGAGAAGGCCGGCGGGCCGAGCTGACCGGCGGCGACGATCGAATTCCAAAGGTGGCTTTTTGAGGTCCGCGCACGAAGGTGCCGAGGCCGTGTCTCCTGCGCGGCGCCCTTCCTTCGGTTTGTCCCTTGTGTGTGAATGAATAACCGTGTTAGAACATACCATGAACATTCAAATTTTCGTCGAGACATGAACTCGTTTTTTGGCGATGCAACCCTTTCACCGACCTTCACCGGCCTCCTTGACGTGCTCTCGGGCCATGGCCCACAGTCCCGCGCCATGAGCAAAAGCCCGGACCGCCCGCTCGCGGGGCCCGAGAAACTGGCCTGGCTCAGGCTGATCCGCTCGGAAAACGTCGGCGCCATAACCTTCTACAGGCTGGTCGAGCGTTTCGGCTCGGCCGGCGCGGCGCTCGAGGCGTTGCCGGAACTGGCCCGGCGCGGCGGGCGCGCCAGGAAGATCAAGGTTTGTCCCAAGGCCGCCGCCGAGCGCGAGATGGAGGCGCTGGACAGCCTGGGCGCGCGGCTGATCGCCCGCGGGGAGGCCGGCTACCCCGCCCTGCTCGCCCACATCGACGACCCGCCGCCGCTGATCGGCGTCATCGGCCACGCCCATCTGCTGGAGAGGACCGCCATCGCCGTGGTCGGCGCCCGCAACGCGTCGCTGAACGGCCGGCGCTTCGCCCGCCGGCTGGCCGGCGACCTGGGATCGGGCGGCCTGCTGGTGGTTTCCGGCCTGGCCCGGGGCATCGACTCCAGCGCCCACGAAGGCGCGCTGGAGACCGGCACCGCGGCCGTGCTTGCCGGCGGCATCGACGTGGTCTATCCGGAAGAAGCGGCCAAGCTGCACGCGGACATCCGCGAGCGCGGCGTGCTGATGAGCGAGATGCCGCCCGGCACCCGGCCCCAGGCGCGGCACTTTCCGCGCCGCAACCGCCTGATTTCGGGGCTGTCCAGGGGCGTCGTCGTGGTCGAGGCCAGTCCCCGCTCGGGCTCGCTGATCACCGCCCGCCTGGCGTTGGAGCAGGGGCGCGAGGTGTTCGCCGTCCCCGGATCGCCCCTCGACCCCAGGGCGCGCGGGACCAACGACCTGATCCGCCAGGGGGCGACGCTGACCGAATCCGCGGACAACGTGTTCGCCGTGCTGAACGAGATGGCCCCGCCCCCCCTCGCCGAGACCGAACCCATTGATTTTTCAGCCCCGTCACCGGAGCCGGCGGGGGAAAGCGAGCTTCATGCCGCCCGCGCGGACATCGAGGAATTATTGGGTCCCGGACCGGTGATGGTTGACGAAATCATCCGCAACTGCCAATTCTCCTTTGCCGTTGTATCCATGGTCCTCTTGGAACTGGAACTGGCGGGCCGCCTGGAACGCCATCCGGGCAACCAGGTTTCGTTGGTTCAGGAACTGTAACGGAATTCCATGAACGTCGTCGTCGTCGAGTCACCGGCCAAGGCAAAAACCATCAACAAGTATCTGGGCGCGTCCTACACCGTGCTCGCCAGCTACGGCCACATCCGCGACCTGCCGTCCAAGGACGGCTCGGTGCGCCCCGACGCGGACTTCGCCATGGACTGGGAGGTGGACCCCAAGGCGCGTAAGCACATCAACGAGATCGCCCGCGCCCTGAAGGGCGCCGAGCACCTCTATCTGGCCACCGACCCGGACCGCGAGGGCGAGGCCATCTCGTGGCACGTGCGCGAAGTGCTCGATCAACTCAATGCGCTCGACGGCGTGGACGTCAAGCGCGTGGTCTTCAACGAGATCACCAAGAACGCCGTCCTCGAGGCGTTCAACCACCCCCGGGAGTTGGACCGGGAGCTCATCGACGCCTATCTGGCGCGCCGGGCGCTGGACTACCTTGTCGGCTTCACCCTGTCGCCGGTGTTGTGGCGCAAGCTGCCCGGCAGCCGCTCGGCCGGGCGCGTGCAGTCGGTGGCGCTGCGCCTGATCTGCGAACGCGAGACCGAGATCGAGGCCTTCACGGCGCGGGAATACTGGACCGTGGAGGCGGACTTCCGCACCCGATCGGGGACGTCGTTCACCGCCCAGCTCACCCACCTGGACGGAGACAAGCTGGACAAGCTGGCGCTCTCCGACGAGGCCGCGGCGCGGGCCGCCGTCGCCGCCATCGAAAGCCGCGGCTTCGCCATCGAGCGGGTGGAGCGCAAGAAGACCCACCGCCACCCGGCGGCGCCGTTCACCACCTCGACCCTGCAGCAGGAGGCGGCGCGCAAACACCACTTCAGCACCAAGCGCACCATGCAGATGGCGCAGAAGCTGTACGAGGGATTCGCCATCGGCGGCGAGACCGTCGGCCTGATCACCTACATGCGCACGGACGGCGTGCAGATAGCCGGCGAGGCCGTTGCCGCGTGCCGCCGCCTCATCGGCGCCGATTACGGCGCGGCCTACCTGCCGAAGACGCCCAGGGTCTACAAGGCCAAGGCCAAGAACGCCCAGGAGGCCCACGAGGCCATCCGCCCCACCGACGTCGGGCGGCGCCCCGAAGACGTGGCGCGCCACCTGGACAAGGACCAACGGCGGCTTTACGCCCTTATCTGGAAGCGTGCCGTGGCCAGCCAGATGGCGTCTGCCGCCGTCGACCAGGTGGCCGTGGACGTGACGTCGAACGACGGCGCCGTGAGCCTGCGCGCCACCGGCTCGGTGGTGGCGTTCGACGGCTTCCTCAGGGTCTACCGGGAAGGCCGCGACAACGGCGAGGACGAGGACAGCGAAACCATCCTGCCCGACCTGAACAAAGGCGAGGCGGTGGATCGCACCCGCATCGGGCCGGAGCAGCACTTCACCCAGCCGCCGCCCAGGTACGGCGAGGCCAGCCTGGTCAAACGCCTGGAGGAATTGGGCATCGGCCGCCCGTCCACCTACGCCTCCATCATCTCGGTGCTCCAGGACCGCGACTACGTGCACCTGGAAAAACGCCGCTTCGTGCCCGAGGACCGGGGTCGCCTGGTCACCGCGTTCCTGACCAGTTTCTTCCGCCGTTACGTGGAGTACACCTTCACCGCCGACCTCGAAGACAAGCTGGACGACATCTCCGGCGGGCGCATCGACTGGAAGGCGGTGCTGCGCGAGTTCTGGAGCGCCTTCAGCAAGGCCGTGGAGGATACCCGCGAGCTGCGCATCAGGGACGTCCTGACGGCGCTGGACGACATGCTTGGTCCCCACTTCTTCCCCGAGGACGCCGGCGGCGGGGATGCCCGCGCCTGCCCCAGTTGCGACGACGGCCGCCTCGCTCTCAAGCTGGGCAAGTTCGGGGCCTTCATCGGTTGCACCAACTATCCCGACTGCCGCCACACGCGCCCGCTGGTGGTGGCCAATGGGGACGAGCCGTCGACGGCCGCCGCCGGCGACGGTCCCCGCGCGCTCGGGCGCGATCCCGAAAGCGGGCTCGAGGTTTCGTTGCGCAAGGGCCCCTACGGGTTCTATGTGCAGCTCGGCGAGCCCGAGGGCAAGACCAAGCCGAAGCGGGCGTCGTTGCCCAAGGACATGGACCCGGCCGCGGTCGACCTGGACCGGGCGCTGGCGTTGCTGGCGCTGCCCCGCGAGGTCGGACTCCACCCGGAAACCGGGGAGCCCATCGCCGCCGGCATCGGCCGCTACGGCCCCTACCTCCGGCACGCCGGCGTTTACGTGTCGTTGAAGGGCGATGACGACGTGTTGACCATCGGCCTCAACCGGGCCGTGACCGTCATCGCCGAGGCGCCGAAAAAGGCGCCGGCGAAAACCCTGGGCAAGCACCCGGCCGACGGCAAACCCGTCACCCAGCGCAGCGGGCGATTCGGCCCGTACGTGCAGCACGGCACCGTGCGCGCCAACCTGCCCAAGGGCGTGTCGGAGGACACCCTCGGCCTCGACGCGGCGATAGAAATCCTCGCCGCCAAGGCGGCCAGGGCGGGAAAAAAGACCGGGCGCGGGAAAACCGGTGCCCGGAAAACGGGCGCCCGCAGGCCCCCGAAAACCGCCGCCCCGGCAAGCGACTGATCCTGGTACCCTCTATCACAACACGATTTCGCGTGCCATACGACGGCCTTCCGAGGTCATCCGGCAAGGCGCCCGGCGTGCCGCGATGCGCCGACCATCGCAAACGCCGGGCAACGCGATCATATGTGGCGTGAAATTGTGATTGGGGGTACTAGTGGCCTGCATCAGCTAAATTGTACCCCTACGACGGCGTTGCGAGGTTTCCGGCTAGGAGCGCGTTGCGCCGTGGTGTGCGTGCACCACAAGCGGCGCGCGACGACGTCCGGAAGCCTCGCAACGCCGCCCTTCGGGTCGCTTTGCCCGCTCCCCCGGGGCGTCGGGAAGGCTTGCCGATGGCCCGCCATCGCCGGCGCCTCCCCTCCTGCCGGGGAAACGGGAAAAGCGATCGTAGGGGTGCACTTTAGCTGATACAGGCAACTGGCCATTGACCAAGAGCCGACAGAAGTCCGCGCCCTTCCCCAGCCGGGAAGACATCCTCCGCTTCGTAACGGAAAGCCCGGCCCCGGTCGGCAGGCGCGAGATCGTCCGCGCCTTTCGCCTGGACGCCGACCAGCGCGCGCGTCTCAAACGGGTGTTGCGGGACATGGAAGAGGACGGCTCGCTGCCGTCGCGGCGCAGGCGCCTTAGCGCCAAAGCGGGCGTCCTGCCGGCCGTCACCGTGCTCGAGATCACCGGTACGGATACGGACGGCGAGGTTCTGGCCCGTCCGCTGGCGTGGGAGGGCGACGCCCCGCCGCCGGTCATAACCATGGCGCCGGAGAAACGGGGCCGGCCGGCGCTGGGCCCCGGAGACAGGGTGCTGGCGCGTCTTGCCCGGGTGCGCGACGCGGTCTCCGGCGGCGTCGCCTACGAGGGCCGGACCATGCGCCGCATCGACGCCCGCCCGTCCCATGTTCTGGGCGTCTACGAAACCGGCGGCGGCCAGGGACGCCTGAGGCCCACCGACCGCCGCGCCCGGAGCGACTTCGTCGTCGCCCCCGGCGACTCCATGGGCGCCCAACCCGGCGATCTGGTCCGCGCCAAGGTCCTGCCCGGGCGGCGCCTGGGACCCCGCCGGGCGCAGGTGATCGAGCGCCTGGAGAAGACGGAGGGGGCTAAGTCCATCGGCCTGATCACCCTCCACGAATGCGGCATCCCCACCCAGTTCACCGACCAAGCCCTGGCCCAGGCGGCGGCCGCGGGCGCGGCGCCGCCGGAAGGCCGCGACGACCTGAGGGACCTGCCCCTGGTCACCATCGACGGCGCCGACGCCCGGGACTTCGACGACGCCGTGTGGGCCGAGCCCGACGGCGACGCGGACAACCCCGGCGGCTGGCACCTGCTGGTGGCCATCGCCGACGTGGCCTGGTACGTGCGGCCCGGCGACGCCCTGGACGCCTGCGCCTATGAGCGCGGTAACTCGGTCTACCTGCCCGACCGGGTGGTGCCGATGTTGCCCGAAGCGCTCTCCAACGGGTGGTGCTCGCTGAACCCGGGCGAGGACCGCCCGTGCCTGGCGGCGCACCTGTGGATAGACGCCGACGGCGCCCCGCTGCGCCACGCCTTTGTGCGCGCCACCATGCGCTCGGCGGCGCGGCTCACCTACAGCCAAGTGCAGGCGGCCTGCGACGGCATGCCCGACGACGCCACCGGGCCCCTGGCGGAGACCGTCGTCCGGCCCCTCTACGGCGCCTACGGGGCGCTGGCCAAGGCACGAAAAATGCGTGGCGTTCTGGAACTGGACCTGCCCGAACGCCGGGTGGTGGTGGACGAGGACGGCGCGGTGACGGGAATCGAAATCCGCCCCCGCCACGACAGCCACCGGCTGATCGAGGAGTTCATGATCGCCGCCAACGTGGCCGCCGCCGAGACCCTGGCGAAAGCGCGCCAACCCTGCATGCACCGGAACCACGACGCGCCGCCCCTGGACAAGCTGGAGGCCCTGCGCCAGTTCCTCGACGGCCTCGGTCTGAAGCTGGCGCGGGGGCAGGTGATCAAGGCCAGCCAGTTCAACCAAATCCTGGCCAAGGCCGCCGCCCTCCCCCAGGCCCACATGGTCAACCAGGTGGTGCTGCGCAGCCAGGCCCAGGCCGAATACCGCCCCGGCAACATCGGCCACTTCGGGCTGGCGCTCGGGCGCTATTGCCATTTCACCTCGCCGATCCGCCGCTATGCCGACCTCCTGGTCCACCGGGCCCTGATCCGGGGCGCCAAACTGGGCGCGGGCGGCCTGGAGGCCGAGCCCGGGGACTTCGCCCAGATGGGCGAGCACATTTCCGGGACCGAGCGCCGCGCCCAGGGCGCCGAACGGGACGCCGTGAACCGGTTCACCGCCGCCTATCTGGCCGACCGGGTGGGGGCCGTGTTCGCCGGGCGCATCAACGGCGTCACCCGCTTCGGCCTGTTCGTCACCCTGGACGATACCGGCGCCGACGGGCTGGTGCCGATGCGCACCCTCGGCCGGGAGTACTTCGACCATGACGAACGCCGCCATTGCCTGGAAGGCCGCGACACAGGCACGCTCTTTACCCTCGGCGATCAGGTCGAGGGGGGCAGAGGGGTCTTGAGTCTTGGGGCTTGGGTCAAGAGAAGCGTTCGGCAAGCCACCAGATTGGATCAAGTCAGATTGTATAAGCTTTCCACCCCCGGCGCTTCGACCGGGGACCAAAAAAACACTGTCCATCTATAAAGGGCCCAAAGGCCACGTTTGCGCGCGCACCCGCGTCACCGGAAGGGGTAACCCCTTGTGCGGCATGGAGATATAAGTTTTTACTTTCTCCGATTTTCTGGTTCACTCGGCCACGATTGCGCGCGCAGAAGAGAAGATTCACCACAAAGGACACCGAGACCCCAAAGCACGAGAAATATGCATCTGGATTAAGGTTGGGGTTTAGGTACGCTCTTCAGCGATAGCGAGACGTTATTGCCTGAGATTGCCAATCGCAAGGACATTCACCATGAACGGCAATGCCAAAGATAC
>JACZWD010000064.1 GCA_022572335.1 Pseudomonadota bacterium | reverse complement strand
CTCCGCCCACGCCCTAGCCCAGGCGGCGCTGATCGCCAAGGGGGCCTCTCCGTCGGCGGACAGCGGGAACCGCAGTTTCCCCTTCGATCTGGCCGAATTCTACGCCGAATCACCGGGTTAGAGCCGTGTTTATCGTGCTGCCGAACGACAAGTACGGTGGCCAGGCAACCCTTAAACCACCAACCGGTAGCCACCGGGCTCGGTAACCAGAATTTCGGCGTTGGACGGGTCGCGCTCAATCTTCTGACGAAGCCGGTAGATATGTGTTTCCAGGGTGTGGGTCTCGACGGCGGCGC
Source organism: Pseudomonadota bacterium (assembly GCA_022572335.1). Classification (GTDB taxonomy): domain Bacteria; phylum Pseudomonadota; class Alphaproteobacteria; order Rhodospirillales; family 2-02-FULL-58-16; genus JACZQZ01. The sequence goes on along the minus strand of JACZWD010000064.1, from coordinate 11,575 downwards.
TGTAGCCAAAGACCTGACCCAAGAGCACAGCCCGGTCGACCACCCGACCGTGGGCCCGATAGAGATACTTCAAAATTGCCGCCTCCTTGTCGGTGAGGCGGATCTTCTGGTTGGTCTCCTCATTCAAAAGAAATTTGTTGCGCGTCTGGAAGGTAAAGGAGCCGATCGTGAACACCGCCTCGTCGCTACGCTCGTGCTGGCGGATTTGGGCCCGTAGGCGAGCGAGCAGAACTCCGATACGGAAAGGCTTGGTGACGTAATCATTGGCACCTGCGTCCAGGCCAAGGATGGCGTCGGCGTCGGTATCGGCACCGGTCAGCATGATGATGGGCGACGTCACCCCGTTGCGGCGCATTAGCCGACAGACCTCGCGCCCGTCCATGTCAGGCAGGCCCACGTCCACGATGATAATGTCGAAATAGTCAGCCTTGGCCAGTTCCAGCGCCTTGACCCCGGTATCGGCCTCGATGCTGACAAACTCCTCGTGAAGCCGCAGCTGTTTGCCGAGCATCCGCCGAAAGGGCTCGTCGTCTTCGACGATAAGGATGCGTCTGCTGTTGGTCATGACCGACCTTGCGCCAAAGCGGTCCCGTCCACCATGAAATTATTCACGGGTCCCTTCCACGAACAATACTGCGTAAACCACGCTGGCGAGAGCCCTCGCTGCGGGGCCGGCTCTCGCTGGGGGGTTCAACTGGGCGGGATCGATTCACGTGGTACGGGGTGTGGTTCCTTGTCGGTCGTTAAATGTATTGCGGTCCTTCGGTTGCGAAGAGCCGACTGGCGGGATCGGTCCGGACCGCCCGGAATTGGCAGGGGTTTGCCCATCGTCTTGGCCGCTGCCGGCGGGCCGGCCGAAGCCGAAGGTCCAGCCGAGATCGTACCCGGACCGGGCGTCCTTTCTGTCGGCGCCGGAATTCCAGCCGGAATAGTCGCCCAGTTCCGCGTCCTCTTTGTCGATGTCATAGGTCCCGCTGTCCGTCTGGTCGGCGAACGCCCAGGCGGCCGGGGACGCAACGGCAAGGCCAAGAAACACGGCCAGGACCGCAGGCGCGATGGTGCTCTTAATCGCGATGGTCATTGTACAATCCGTTCCGCTCCGGGGCGTGGCCTCGTTGCCGACCGAGCGAGGAACGGCGCTTTGCGGGGACTAGTGGGGATCCGAAAGCGCCGCTCCTCTCCCCGGGGCCCCGGGTCTTCACGAGGCCTCGGGACCCCGTCCCGGGCCACGTTCGCATCCCATCGGGCAGCGCCATTCTGCTCGACCATCCCGTCAACGGCCGTCCGGTATTCCGGGCCGCGATATGGCCTTTCCATTTTCCTCCCGCGGGCACCAACGTTCCCGATCCGCGGAGTCCGGCGGCGGGGGTCTTCACGGTTTTCACGCTGCCTGTCATGAACCCGTACTCCATCTCCATGCCTTTCCGTGGGCGGCCAAGGTCCGGGGGGGCTGGTGAGGAGCGGCGCCTTCTGGGGACTAGTGGGGGTCGAAAGCGCCGCTCCTCCCGCCGCGGCCTCGGGACTCCGTCCCGGGGCCGCAAGGGCATCTAAGAAATGCCGGGCCGCGATCCCCCCTTTCCCCACCTCTTGCGGAGCCGGCCGTTGGCCTGGACGCCGTCCCAGTCGTTGCGGCGCGCGAAATCCATGGCCGCCTCGACGCCGAGTCCGGTGACCAGGGTTTGCGCCAGTCGGCGCCGGTAATTCAGATTGGTCTCCATCTGCCACTCCTTGAGGTCGGGCGTAACTCTCCGGTCACATGAGCCGGCTCTGGGTCGCCCTGTACACATCGCGCAGGACGTTGGCCTCCAACTGGAGGTCGTGGAGCAGGCTCTTGACCACATCGCCGATGCTGACGATGCCGCAGAGCGCTCCATCCCTGGCCACCGGGATGTGACGCACCCGGTGGTGGGTCATGCGCGCCATGACCCATTCCAGGCTTTCGTCCGGGGCGCACATCGCGATGCCGCCTTGCATCAGGTCGGCAACGGCCAGGTGGAGTAATCGGGCCCCGTGTTCGGCGAGCCCGCTGATGATGTCCGTCTCCGAAATCAGGCCGAGAACGTGCCTGCCGTCCGCGGTCACCACCATGGCGCCGATGCCCTCGCGCTTGAACGTGCCGGCCACCGTGGCGATCGTCGCGTCGGGCCGCGTGGTGACCACGCGGGTTCCCTTCGATCTCAGGATTGACTCAACCTTCATAGCCTGCGCCTCCCTCGGCTCGTTTCGCTTTCATTCGTCGGCGCGAAGCGTGCGCCATGGACGGCGCATGACGTGTGATGGCCGTCACACCGGCCGATCAACAATCCATCAATAAAATGTGAGGGCTTCGTGAGCCGGGGTGCGGTCCGGCCCGGGCCGCGGGAGGAAACTCCGCGCCGCGCTTCGCCGGCGGCGTGGCCCCTGTTACCGGCCCGCCCCGGCCTCGCCCGATGCGGCCGGTGCGGCGGGCGCCGGCACGTCGCGCATGGCGTAAACGGTTGTCGGCGTGGCGCGGCCGCGGACGGTCACCTCGCCGATGCGCTCGAAGGCGAATCCCTCGCCGGCCTCCCGCACCGCCCGTTCGGCGGCCAGGATGTAGGTGCCGTACTCCTTGTTGAGCTGTTCCAGGCGCGCCGCGATGTTGACCTCGTCGCCGTGCACGGTGAACAGGAGCCGCTCACGGGTGCCGACCGCGCCGGCGACGATCTCGCCGGTGTTGATGCCGCACCGGGTCCGCAATTCGATGTCGTTGCCGAATCTGCGGCTGCTCATCACCTGCTGAATCCCGATGGCGGTGCGCACGGCGTTGGCGGCATGATCGGTGTCGGGCTTGACGATGTTGTAGCCGACCAGCATGGCGTCGCCTTCGAACTGGATGATGACGCCGCCGTAGCGCTCGATCACATCCGACACTGCCGCGAAGTACTCGTTCAACATGCCCATCAGCTCGTCCGGTTTCAGGCGTTCCGAGATGGTCGAAAATCCTTCGATATCGGTGAACATGACCGTGGCCATCTTGATCTCCCCGTCGCCGGGCTGGATGGCCTCGTCCGCGGCGGTGATGTGGTCGGCGATTTCCGGCGAAACGAAGCGCGACAGGTCATGGGCCGCCGTGCCCTCGACGATGGCCCGGATCAGCACCCGCCGCGCCCGGACGAGGGCCACGGCGAGAACAAACGTCACCAGCAGGATCGACAGGATCTTGTCGATTTCCGCGCCCACCAGGACCCGGTTGGACGTCATGTAGAGCACATAGTCCCGGGTGATGGTTTCGCGCATGCTGGTCATGTCGTAAAGGGCGTACAAAAGCAGGATCAACCATCCGGCGGCGGCCGTCACGCCGGCCGCGACCACGTATTTCGGCTCGAAGCGAAGGGCCCTCAGCGAGATGAAGATAAAGACATACAGCAGCGTCGGCGCCTTGAGATAGAAAGGCGCGGGCTGTTCGTACTGGAGATGAAAGCTCCAGATCAGGACCATCAGCAGGCCCATGTCCATGACCACCGAGGCCATCAACAGCCACTGGGGCAGGATGTGCCGGTAGGCGAACCACAGCCGTATCAGGGTGAACACCAGATACAGCCCCAGCGCCCACGGCACCGGTTGGAAGCCGGTTCCCGCCGAGGTCTTCGGCGCGATGGTGTAAAGCAGGATGAAGAAGGTGACCAGCAGCAGTTGAACCCAACCGATGAGGACTTCGGCCTCGATCTGCTGATCGGCGAGCGTCCGGCGCACCCGCTCCGGCAGGTGGGGCGGCAGCTGCTCGCCCAAGATGAAATTCGATATGGATTTCCACATTCTCCGCAACCCCTCGACCGGCGACCGGTTGATCATCCGCAAGTTATACCAAGGGGCGCTGATCATGGCCCATAGAGACGGCTTACCAAGGTTTTCGGCCAGGAGCGTGCGCTGTGGCGATGCGGGGCATCGCGAAGCGTGCGCGACGCCGTCCGAAAGCCTTGGTAAGCCGCCGTTGCGGTCGCGTATGCGGCCCGTCGGAGGGCGTCGAAAAGTTTTGACGATGCGCCGCATCGCCTGCAACTTTCCTCCTGCCCGACGAGCCGCCTACGCGATCTCTAGGGGTCATGATCAGCGCCCCTTGGTATTATGTCCCGGCGCGGGCCGACGATCCACGCCGGGGCGATCACGGGCCTTCAAAAGGCCGTGAAAGCGGGCCTTTTTCCCGTGCCGGCGGCAGGGCCCTTCGGAAAATTCCGCTTCTCCCGGATTAAAAGTCAGTTATACCCTTCGTGCAAGGTGCGAGCGCCGCCCGGCCGGGCCAGGGGAAAGCATCGGTCCGCGGCACTAATACCAAGGGAGAGGGGACGCGCCCGGGAAATCCGGGCGCGGATGCCGGAGTACCTTCCACGACGAAAAGAGTTTTCTTCCACGGCGCCGGCGCCGTGTTCGCGGCGGCGCGGGCGTGGCGGGCCGGGGGTGCCGTTTTTGCGATCGTGTCGGTCCTCGGGTGCGCGCTTCTGTCCACGGCGACGACGGCGGCGGAACTGCGGGTCGACGTCACGGGGTTGCGCTCCGGCGACGGCGAGGTGCATCTGGCGGTCTTCGCCACGCCCGAGACCTTCCCCGACAGCGATGGAATATTGGCCGAGGCCATCGTGCGGGCCAAGGCGGCGGGCGTGCATTGGGTGTTCTCCGGCCTCAAGCCCGGGACCTATGCCCTCGCCGTCTACCACGACGAGAACGAAAACCGTGAATTCGACCGCGGCTTTCTGGGCATTCCCCTCGAAGGTTTCGCTTTCAGCAACGACGCCACGGTCTTTTTCGGGCCGCCGGACTTCGCCGACGCGGCGGTGACGGTCCCCGGCACGGGGGCCCGCATCACCATCCGCATGATCTACTGAGCCGCCGGCGTCAGTCCTCCAGTCCCATCAGGTTGCGGGCGAAGGCGCGGGGATCGAACGGGCGCAGGTCGTCGATGGATTCGCCGACGCCGACGGCGTGCACGGGGAGTGCGAACCTCTCGGCCAGCGCCACGACGACGCCGCCCTTGGCCGATCCGTCCAGCTTGGTGATCACCAGTCCGGTGACGCCGACCATGTCGCGGAAGGTTTCCACCTGATTGTGGGCGTTCTGGCCGACGGTGGCGTCGAGCACCAGCAGGCAGTCGTGGGGCGCCGTCGGGTCCAGCTTCTTGAGCACGCGGACGATCTTCTGCAGCTCGGCCATCAGGTGCGCCTTGTTGTGAAGCCGTCCCGCGGTGTCGATGAGCAGAAGGTCGGCCGCGTCGGCCTTCGCCTTCGCCAGCGCGTCATAGGCCAGCCCGGCGGCGTCGGCCCCGGGCTGCGCGGCGATCACCGGGCAACCGGCGCGCTCGCCCCATATCTGCAACTGTTCGATGGCGGCGGCGCGGAACGTATCGCCGGCGGCCAGCACCACGCGGCGGCCCTGGTCGCGGAAGGGCTTGGCCAGCTTCGCCACCGTCGTCGTCTTGCCGCTGCCGTTGACGCCGCAGACCAGCACCACGTGCGGTTTCAGGCGCGGATCGAGGACGAACGGCCTGGCCACCGGTTCCAGGATGGCGGCGATCTCCCCGGCCAGCGCGGCCCGAACCTCTTCCGGCGCAACATCCTGGTCGAAGCGCGCCTCGGCCAGGGAGCGGCCCAGCCGTGCCGCCGTGGCCACGCCCAGGTCGCCGGCGATGAGCAGGTCCTCCAGCGCCTCCAGCGCCTGGGCATCCAGCTTGCGTTTGGTGAACAGATCGGCGATGCCGCCGGCCAGCTTCGCCGAGGAGCGGCCGAGCCCGCGCCTGAGCCGGCCCAGCCAGCCGGCCCCGCCGCCCCCGTCGGCGCCGCTCATGCCGCCCGGGTTCCGACCAGGCGGCCCTCGACGACGTTCGCGATGCGGGCGCCGACCACGGCGCCCGCCGGGGCGTCGAAGCCCAGGTGCACCGGCGCGTAGTGCCGGCAGCGGCCGCTGCGTCCTTTTTCCACCAGCACCTCGGCGATGGTGCCGATCCGGCTCTCGAGGAAGCGGGCAAGGGCCTTCCCGCCGGCGGCGCGGAGGATGGCCGCGCGCTCCTTGCGCACCGTCACCGGGACCTCGGGCATGCGCGCCGCCGGGGTGCCCGGACGGGGCGAATAGGGAAAGACATGCAGGTACGTCAGCCCCATCTCCGCCACCGCAGAAAGGGTGTTCAGGAACATGGGCTCCGTTTCGGTGGGGAAGCCGGCGATCAGGTCGGCGCCGAACACCACGTCGGGGCGCGCCGCGCGCGCCCGGCGGCAAACCTCGATGGCGTCGGCCCGGGTGTGGCGCCGTTTCATGCGCTTGAGCACCATGTCGTCGCCGGCCTGCAGGCTGAGGTGCAGGTGCGGCATGAACCGCGGTTCCTCGGCGAGCAGGCGGAACAGGTCATCGTCCATGGCCGCCGGGTCCAGCGACGTCAGCCTGAGACGCCTGAGCGCGGGCACGCGCCGCAGCATAAGGCGCACCATCCGCCCCAGGGACGGCCGGCCCGCCAGGTCGGCGCCGTAGGAGCAGACGTCGACGCCGGTCAGGACGATCTCCGCGTAGCCGCTGTCCACCAGCCCCTGGACCTGTTGGACGATGCGCGCCAGGGGCACGCTGCGGTTGGGGCCGCGGGCAAACGGGATGATGCAGAACGTGCACCGGTGATCGCAGCCCTGCTGCACCTGGACGAAGGCGCGGGTCCGGCCGCCGAAATCGGTGACCGGCGGGCCGGCCATGAAAGGCCCGGCGGTCTCCCTCGGCGCCATGATGTCGGACACCACCACGTCCTCGCCGTCGTCGGCGGTGAGAAGCGCGGCGTCCAGCTTGTCCGCGTTGCCGACGACCCGGTCCACCTCCTCCATGGCGGCGAAGGCGCCGGGATTGAGCTGCGCCGCGCAGCCGGTGACGATGATCCGGACCCGGGGTCGCTCGCGCCGCAGCCGCCGGATGACCTGGCGGGCCTGGCGTTCGGCCTCGGCGGTCACGGCGCAGGTGTTGATAACCACCGTGTCCTCGATCCCGGCGGTGTTGGCGCGCATGATCGCCGATTCGAAGGTATTGAGGCGGCAGCCGAGGGTGATGATCCGTGCTTGGGCCATGGCGGTTGCGCCTACTCCAGCATCGATTGGTCGAGCGTTCCGGTGAAACTGACCGCCACCGGGCCGGTCAGCCGCACGTGGCCGTCGTCCAACCACTCGACGCCCAGGCGCCCGCCGTCCACCACCACGTCGGCGGCGCGCCCGGTGAGCCCGCGCCGGCTGGCCGCCACCAGGGCGGCGCAGGCGCCGCTGCCGCAGGCCAGGGTGATGCCGACGCCGCGTTCCCACACCCTGAGGCGGATCTCGCTGCCGGACAGGACCTGCGCCACCTCCACATTGGTGGCCCGGGGGAACATCTCGTGGCGCTCGATTTGGGGGCCAACGGAGTCGAGCGGCACGGCCTCCGCATCGTCGACGAAAAATACGGCGTGCGGGTTGCCCATGTTCACCGCCACCGGGTCGCTCAGCGGCCCCGCCGCGATGTCCAGGTGCAGGGTGTCGGCGGGGCCGGCGAGCGGGGTGTCCCGCCAGTCGGCGGCGGCCGGGCCCATGTCGACGGCGATCAGCCCGTCCGCCTTCGCCCGGGCGTCCAGGACCCCGGCCGCGGTCTCGATGACGGCGTGGGTGGAATTCTTCTCCTTCATGATCATGGCGGCGACGCACCGGGTGCCGTTGCCGCAGGCCGCGACCTCGCCGCCATCGGCGTTGCGGATGCGCATGAAGGCGTCGGCCAGGCCGTTGGCCGGCGGCTCGATCACGATCACCTGGTCGCAGCCGACGCCGGTGTGCCTGTCGGCGATGGCGCGCGCCTGGCGGGCGCCGATGCGCAAGGGGGCCCGGCGGGCATCGAGGACCACGAAGTCGTTGCCCAGCCCGTGCATCTTGGTGAACGGAACGGCCGTCATAACGGGCCTAATATGGCGCGCAAACCAAAGAAGTCCATAGGTTTCGGCGGCGTTACGAGGGCTCCGCGGCGCCCTGTGCGGCGAGAAACCCTTGCATGTGATGGCGGGCCTGGGCGGGGGCGTACACGTAGGACCGGCCGACCGGGCAGGCCAGGCGGGCGCGGCAGCCTTGATGCAGGCAATCGGCGCCGGCCGGCGCCGAGATGTGGGCCGTGCATGCCGGCACGTCGTAGGCGCCGGTCGTAAAAGCGTCCACCGGACAGGCGGAAAGGCAGGGCTTCTCCGAACACGTCTCGCAGGGACTGGGACGCGCATCCGGCGGCGGCAGGGCCAGCGTCGCGGCGAACACCAGGGCCGCGCGATAGGCGTGCCAGAGCCCGAAATCGGGGTGGATCAGCGGGCCGATGGGCGACGGGTGGACCGGCTCGGCGCGCCGGGCCCAGCGCTGGAAGGGAAGATACGGGGGGCCGTCGAAGGGAAACAGCACCCGCGCGCCCAGTCCATCGGCCACCTTGCCCATGACCCGGCGCGCCCACGCGTTGAGCGGATGGGGTTCGTCCCCGCGGCCGCGGGAAAACGCCTTCCACATCTCCGGACCGGCGTTGCCGACGAGCACCAGCGTGCCGGCGGCGCCGGGCACGGCATCGGCCGGGCGTGGGTGGAATCCGCCCCGGCAAATCAGCCCGTGGGCGGCGACGGCGGCCTGCACGGACGCATAGTCTGTCATCGTACCCCGGCGCATCCGCTTCCGCGTCCCGGTCCTTCCACCAGGGGCGCGGTTTCACCGCTCACCCTGTCGGTGTCCGCTCCCATCGAACCGGGCCGTCGTCGCCGGTGCCGCTCAGCGGACCGGCGGTGAGTTGGCCAGCGACCTGACCATCTCGAACACCGCCTTGCGCAGCCGCGGGTGGGCGATACGGGCATAATTGTGCATGAGCGCGATGATCTCGCGCGACCGCGTCGGGTCGCCCGCAATCTCGACCGAAGGCCGCGCCCGACGGCCGCGTGTGCCCTTTCCTTTACCCTTCACGGCACTTTGCGGCATCCCGTCGTAAAAGAACCCCACGTCGATGCCCAGGGCCTTGGCCATCCTGTACAGGTTGCTGGCGCCGACGCGGTTGGCCCCGTTTTCATACTTCTGAACCTGCTGGAAGGTGACATCGATTGCCTGGCCAAGCTTGGTCTGGCTCATGCCCAGGCCGAGACGCCGGACACGCACGCGGGAGCCCACGTACCTGTCGATGGGATCGGCCGTTCCTTTGGAAGCTCGTTTTTTCTTCATCGTCCGCATACTACTCCTCGAACTATGGGTATTGGTATAATACAACCGTTAGGATAAACCTAACACATAGTGCGTGGCTCGTGCTTAACCAAGACCAATTTTTCCGTGCCCAGAGATTTTGCAACGCTGCCGCGCACTCCCTTGACTCGGGGTGTGGCCGCTCGTAGATTGCGCCGCCTGAGCGAAGGCCTTTCGGGGCTCCGCCGGTCCGCGAGTTTCGCGCACTGGCGTTTTTCATTGCCCGGACGAAACGCCGCTGGACCGAGCGCAATGTTTGACAACCTGACCGACCGGCTGGGTGAGATCTTCCAAGGCCTCAGGAAACGTGGGGCCCTCAGCGAAGCCGACATCACGGAAGCCCTGCGCCAGGTGCGGGTGGCGCTGCTCGAGGCCGACGTGGCGTTGCCCGTGGTCAAGGACTTCATCGCCGCCGTCCGCGAGCGCGCCGTGGGCCAGGAGGTGCTGCGCAGCGTCACCCCGGGCCAGATGGTGATCAAGATCGTCCATGACCAACTGGTGGAAATGCTGGGTGGCGACGGCGCCGCCATCGATCTTGCGGGCAAGCCACCGGTGGCCATCCTCATGGTCGGCCTGCAGGGGTCGGGCAAGACCACCACGTGCGCCAAGCTGGGCCTGCGGCTGAAGAATCGCGACAAGAAGAAGGTCCTGCTCGCCTCGCTCGACGTATTCCGGCCGGCGGCGCAACAGCAGCTGGCCGTTCTTGGCCGCCAGGCCGACGTCGCGACCGTCCCCGCGGTCCTCGGCGAACAGCCGCTGGCGATCGCCAGGCGGGCCATGGAGACGGGCCGCCGTGAAGGCTTCGACGTGGTCATCCTGGACACCGCCGGGCGCCTTCACAGCGACACGGAACTGATGGCCGAGGCGGCCGCCGTGCGCGACGCCGTCGGGCCCACCGAGACCCTTCTCGTGGCCGACGCCCTCACCGGTCAGGACGCGGTCACCCTGGCCAGGGAGTTCCACGACAAGGTGGGAATTACCGGCATCGTCCTCACCCGCGTCGACGGCGACGCCCGCGGCGGCGCGGCGCTGTCCATGCGCGCGGTCACCGGGTGCCCGATCAAGCTGTTGGGCGTGGGCGAGAAACTGGACGCGCTGGAGGCCTTCCAGGCCGAGCGCGTCGCCGGACGCATCCTCGGCATGGGCGACGTGGTCGGCCTGGTGGAGAGGGTGGCCGAAACGGTGGATGAGGCCGAGGCCGCAAAGATGGCGGCGAAGATGGCCAAGGGCCGTTTCACCCTGGACGACATGGCCCGGCAGTTGAGCCAGGTGCGCAAGATGGGCGACATCCAGGGCCTGCTCGGCATGCTCCCCGGTGTCGGCAGGATCAAGCAGCAGATCGCCCGGGCCAACGTGGATGACAAGACGATCGCCCGCCAGGAGGCCGTGATCCTCTCCATGACCCCGGCCGAGCGGCGCAATTCCAAGATTCTCAACGCATCCCGCAGGCGGCGCATCGCCGCCGGCTCCGGCACCTCGGTGCAGGAGGTCAACCGCCTTCTCAAGCAATACCAGCAGATGAACGCCATGATGAAGAAGGTGGGCAAGATGGGAAAGAAGGGGATGGCCCGCGCCGGCGGCCTGCCGCCGGGCTTCATGCCGCCCCTGCCGCCCGTGCGCTAAACCCAACTGGTATAAGCCGTTCGCCGAGTGGAGAGTCCTCAACAACAGATGGAAACAGAGAAATGTCCCTGAAAATCCGCTTGTCCCGGGGGGGCGCCAAGAAGCGCCCGTTTTACCGCATCGTGGTGGCCGATTCCCGCAGCCCCCGTGACGGCCGCTTTATCGAACGGGTGGGCACGTACAACCCCATGGTGCCCCGGGACCACCCCGAGCGGGTGGTGCTGAAGGAGGAACGGATCAGGCACTGGCTCAGCGTCGGCGCCCAGCCCACCAACCGCGTCGCCAAGTTTTGCGGCCACGCCGGCATCATCGACATGCCGGCGATTCCCGAGCAGACCAGGAAAAACCAGCCCCGGCCGAAGACCGTGGAGCGCATGAAGGCGGCCGAGGAAGCGGCGAAGGCGGCGCAGGAAGCCAAAGAGGCCAAGGCCAAGGAGCCGGACACAGAGGCCGCGAAGGCCGCCGACGAGGCCCCGGCCGACGAGGCCCCGGCGGAGGGCAAGCCGGCCGAGGACGCCGCCGCCAAGGAGCCGGATGCCGAAGCCGCGAAGGCCGCCGACGAGGCCCCGGCCGACGAGGCCCCGGCGGAGGACAAGCCGGCCGAGGACGCCGCCGCCAAGGAGCCGGACGCCGAAGCCGCGAAGGCCGCCGACGAGGCCCCGTCCGCAGAGGCCCCGGCGGAGGACAAGCCGGCCGAGGCCGCCGCCGCCAAGGAGCCGGATGCCGAGGCCGCGAAGGCCGCCGACGAGGCCCCGGCC
>JACZWD010000248.1 GCA_022572335.1 Pseudomonadota bacterium | reverse complement strand
GCCACCACCTGTCGTTAACAGGAAATCTTTGCAGAGGGCCCTTCGCCGGCGCAAACCCCCGTGTCAGGACGGCGCCGACGACGACTCCGGCGGCGGCACCAGGGGTGTGGGCGGGGCGCGCCAGGGCGCCGCGCCGGGGAGCGAGGTGTCGGGCCGGGCGCCGGCGGGCGCGTCGCCGAAGGCGGGGCCGAAGATGTCCACCCAGTGTTCCCGGGCGTCGTCGTTCCGGTTGTCCCGTTCCAGGCGGCAGGCGCGCCGGGCCGTTGTGTACGCTGCCGCGGCGGCGTCCAGCCACCCGTCGCCGGCGTGCACGGTCTCCATGGCGCCGGGCACGGGAAGGGCGCGGCGGCCCTGGAGGCCGAGCCAGAAGAAGAAATCCCTGACCATCCAGTCGTAGAAGAGCAGGCTGCGGCGCTGATAGGTCCACAGGCCGGCGAACTCGCACGCCAGCAGTTCCAGCGCCAACCCGCCCATGGCGACGCCGTGGGCTTGCCGCCAGGCCTTCGCCATGACGATCAGGTGGGTGGCCTTGTTGGCGCTGACCCGGTCCGCCAGGCGCAGGCGCGCCGCCTCGGCGAGCGGGTTGGCGTGGCGCCAGCCGGCGCCGGGGGCGGCGATGAGAAATCCGCCTTCGGCGCACGGGAAACAGGGGATGACGCGCACCGCCGTGCCGTGGCCGACCGCCCCCCCGTCGCACGCGATCCAGCCTTCCCCGGCCACGTCGACGGCCGCATAGCGCGCCCTCAGAACCGCGGCCAGGTCCCGGATCAGCGGCTGCGGCCCGGCCCCTTCTCCCGGGCCGCCGTGCGGACGCAACGCCGCCGGCAGGACATACAGTATGTCGACCGTCAGCTTGTCCGCCATGCGCCTCGGGCGGATGGCCGTCCCCTTGCCGTGGCCCCCGATCACCACGTAGTCGCCGGGGCCGGCGCCGGACGGATCGGCGGCCGGAAATCCGTCCCCCGAATGGAAGTGCCGCCTCAGGCACATGGCCACGCCGGCCGCCGCTTTTCGCGCCGCCCAGCGCCGCTCGGGCGGCGGTTGCAGGTTGGCGATGAATCCGTGGAACCGTGCGGTGACGTGCCGCCACTCGGCGGTCATCGGCGATCACGCCCCGGCGTGTGTCCGCCCCGGGAGAAAAAAACGGGGCGGTCCCAGTGCCGGGCACTGGAACACGCCCCAAGTTTCCCAGGGGCCATCTCGGGAGAGGATCGCATCACGAACACCCGCTGGTGGTGCCGCAGGTCACGCATTTCAGGCAGGTGCCGTTGCGGACCAAGGTGAAGTTGCCGCATTCGGAGCACGCGTCGCCCTCGAAGCCCTTGATCCTGGCCTCGCGGACCCGTCCGGTGCGCGGCGCCGCGCCTTGCCAGATCCGTGCATCGACGCCGGCCGCCCCGGCGCCGCCGGCCGGCGTGGCGGTGCCGCCCACCAGGGCCAGGGCGCCGTCCCCGGTGCGGGCTTCGGCGGCGGCGATGCCGCCCTCGAAGACGACGAACTTGTTGCGCACATATCCGCTGCTGGTGACCAGCTTCACCGCGTCGAAGGCCCTGTTGGCCGACGCCGGCGCGGCCGGTCTGCCTTCGGTCTGCCCGCGGCCGACGCTGTCGGGAAGAAGGTCGCTGGCCTCCACATGGGCAAGGTCCGTGCGTCCCAGATAAGAGACGGCCAGCTCGCGGAAGATGTAGTCGATGATGGAGGTGGCCATTTTTACCGAATCGTTGCCCTCGACGATTCCCGACGGCTCGAAGCGGGTGAAGGTGAAGGCTTCGACGAATTCCTCGAGCGGCACGCCGTATTGCAGGCCGATGGAGATGGCGATGGCGAAATTGTTCATCAGGCTGCGGAAGGCGGCGCCTTCCTTGTGCATGTCGAGGAAGATCTCGCCCAGGCCGCCGTCGTCGTACTCGCCGGTGCGCAGGTAGACCTTGTGGCCGCCGACGATGGCCTTCTGGGTGTATCCCTTGCGGCGCTGGGGCAGCCTTTTGCGTTCCCCGAGGACGTGTTCGACGACGCGCTCGACGATGCGCTCGGCGGCCGGCCGCTCGGCCGGTTCCCCGGCCCCGGCATCGTCCAGGATCGCCGCCTGCAGCGGCTGGGACAACTTGGATCCGTCCCGGTAGAGCGCGTTTGCCTTGAGGCCGAGGCGCCACGAAAGCATGAAGGCGTCCTTGCAGTCGGCGACCGTGGCCCGGCCCGGCATGTTGATGGTCTTGGAGATGGCGCCGGAGATGAAGGGCTGGGACGCCGCCATCATGCGGATGTGGCTCTCCACCGAGAGATGCCGCTTGCCGGTCCGGCCGCAGGCGCTGGCGCAGTCGAACACGCCTAAGTGCTCGTCGCCGATATGGGGGGCGCCCTCCAGGGTCATGGCGCCGCACACGTAGGTGTTGGCGGTCTGGATTTCGTCGGCGGTGAAGCCGAGCGCGTGCAGCATGTCGAAGGACATGTCGTCCAGGCTTTCCGGCGCCAGGCCCAGGGTCCCGGTGCAGAACGCCTCGCCCAGGGTCCACTTGTTGAAGACGAACTTGATGTCGAAGGCGTCGGCCAGCGCCCCTTCCACGGCTTCGATGGCCTCGTCGGTGAAGTTCCTCGTCCTCAGCGCCGCGTGGTCGATGCCCGGCGCCCCCTTCAGCGACCCGTGGCCGACCACGTAGCGGACGATTTCGGCGATCTGCTTCTCGCTATAGCCGAGGCCGGCCAGGGCCGTCGGCACCATGCGGTTGATGATCTTGAAGTAGCCGCCCCCGGCCAGGCTCTTGAACTTGACCAGGGCGAAGTCGGGCTCGATGCCGGTGGTGTCGCAGTCCATCACCAGCCCGATGGTGCCGGTGGGCGCGACGACGGAAACCTGCGCGTTGCGGTAGCCGTGGGCTTGGCCCAATTCCAACGCCCTGTCCCAGGCCCGGCGGGCCGCCTGCGCCAGGTCCGCGTGCGGACACGCCTCGGCGTCCAGCGGCACCGGCGGCACGGTCAGGCCGTCGTAC
>JACZWD010000063.1 GCA_022572335.1 Pseudomonadota bacterium | reverse complement strand
CCTCGTCCTGATACAGCCGCGCCCCGGCGAACCGGGCCAGGGGCTGGAGGTCCACGTGGGCGTCGTCGAACCCGTAATGGCCGGCGATATAGCCCGGCAGCATGCCCGAATAGGGCGTGTGGACGTCGCGCGCGATCAGCGTCAGCCGGACGCCGGCGAGGGGCTTCATCCCGAACCGCTTGAGGACGGCCACATGGCTGTGCCCTCCCCCGAGCAGGACCAGGTCCTTGACGATGGTTCCGTGCCCGTTTTTCACCCTGTCCCCGCCTCGTCCGAAGAGTGCGCGGCCACCATCCGCGTGCCGCGGGTCCGATTGTTCCGGTTCCCCGGCGCCGCGTCAAATGGTGGCGCCGGGGACCGCGGCCGGAGGGTACCCCGTGTCATTGGATTTCGGGCGTCGTGGCCAGGCGCAGCCGGGCGCGGATGGCCCGCGACAGGCCGTCGACGGCGATATTGAGAAGCGCCGTGATGACGATCAGGAACATCGCCCGGTCGAGGCGGATTTCGGCGATCGCGCTGTCGACGTAGAATCCGAGGGTCTGGATGCCGAGAATCCCGAGGATCGCGGTTTCCCGCAGGATCACCTCCCACCGGTAGAACAGGAAGGCGAGGAACTGCCCGTATACCCGGGGCACGACCTCGTAGGCGTACAGGTCGAGGCCGCGGGGATGGTCCGGCCTGAGCGCCAGCTCGTCGCTGAAGCGCCCCACCAGGTGCCCGATGATGGCCCCGTTGTGGAGCGACAGGGCGACGATGGCCGGCAACATGGACGGCCCCCAGAACTGAAGAAGGACATAGGCCAGGATGTATTCAGGCGTCGAGCGGACGACCACCAGGAAGGCGTGGCCGGCGGTGCGCCCCACCGGGCCCAGGAACCGGCGCGAGACCAGGGGGAAAAAAACCAGGGTCAGCACGCCCGAGCCGACGAGCGCGATCTGCGTCAGCACTAGGGTGGCGACGATCCCCGGCAGGGCCTGGTCGGCCACCAGCTCCCACGTCCACGTCCCGAAGGCGGTCCACGCGGTTATATCCAGGACGTCCGCGCTTCTCAGGGGATAGGGAACGATGTCGTTGGTGAAGAAGCGGACGATGTTGTCGAGCGAGATCTCGGCCCCGCCGGCGAGGACGAAGGGCGCGATCAGCAGGTACACGGGGATCAGGCGCGGGCGCATCCACAGCCGCAGCGTGGCGATCACCACGTAGAACAGAAAGAGCAGAGCCGACACCTCGGAGTAATGCCCCTGCTTGAACGCCGATTCCAGATAGAACCCCAGGGTCGGAAGGCCGACGAACCCGAGCACCGCGCTGGAACGCAGCCCGCATTCCACCCGGTAGAACGTGTAGCTCTTGAGGTGGACGAAGGCGTCGGGCAGGCGGGCGAAAAAAAAGGCGGACACGATGCCGCTGCCGGCCGGAAGGGTGTCCGCGGCGCGGGGGCCGGCTTCTTCCAGAATCTCCGAATAGACCTTGGCGAATATGCCGGCATAGGGCAGGGCGATGGCGAGGATTCCCGTCAGCGCCGTCAGCCCGAGCATCTGCAGGAACAGAAGGGCCCAGAAAAGCTCGTGGATGGCGCGCACGAAGGCACAGCCCCAGCGCACCACCCGGACATGGAAGACCAGGGCGAGGCCGAACCCGGCGACCACGCCAAGCGCCACCCCGAGGAGGGCGAAGGCAAGGGTCTGCAAAAGCGCCTCGCCCAGACGGTCGACGGCCAGGAAGTCCGGGGTGACAAGGCCCCGGGCCATGCGCGCCATCTCCTGCCAGGGATCGAGGGTGGACACGGAGAGGTCGGCGAAGACGAGACAGAACAGGCCGACGCCGAGAAATCCGAAACTGGTGGAAACCCTTTCCGAGCGCCGCATGGTCAGCGTTGGTAAAGGGAATCCAGATCGCCCCGGGTCAGGCCCGCAGACGGCTCGTCCATGACCACGCGGCCGCCGTTGAGGCCGACGATGCGGTCCGTATAGGCGAGGGCAAGGTCGACATCGTGCATGGCCAGGACCACGGTCTCGTAGGCCTCGGCAATGGCGTCGAGCACGGTCCGGGCCTGGTGGCCGTCGACCGCCGAAACGGGCTCGTCGCCGAGCACCACGTCGCCCTGCTGATACAGCGCGCGGCCCACCGCCGTGCGCTGCTGCTGGCCGCCGGAAAGCTCGCCGGCGGGCGTAAACATCTCGTCCTCCAGCCCGAGGCAGGCGACGATGGGCTCGACCTTTTCGATCTCCCTGCGCATGGGCCGGGCGAGATTGCGCAAGTTGTACCAGGCCCCGTTGCGGTGCAGGCGGCCCATGAAAATGTTGTGGAACACGGAAAGGGTCTTGACCAGCCCCGGATCCTGCGGGATCAGCGCCGACCCCCGGCGCCGCTGGCTGTACAGCAGCGTCAGCAGGGTGGACTTGCCGGCGCCGCTGCGCCCGACCAGGGCAACGCGCTCGCCCTTTTCGATGCGCAGGGAGACATTGCTCAGCACGGCGCGGCCGTTATAGCCGGCGTTGGCGTCCTTGAGGTCGAATATCGGCATCAATCGATCAGCTTGATGGACCTGGCCACATCCAGGATCGGTTTGTAGTCGGAATTTTTCGCCGGCACGAATCCCTTGCGCGGAAACGACGCCAGAAGATCCGTATCGGTCATGTCCAGCAGGGCCCGTGTGACGCGGGCCTTGAAGCCCCTTCCCCACACCGTGTCCACGTCACCGCGGATCGTCCACTGGTAGTCCGGGTACGGCGGCGTCTTCCAGATGACCGACACCTTGGCCGGATCGATATGCCCCGCCTTCATCTCGTTCGCCCAGACCTTGAAGTTCACCGCGCCCACCGCGTACGCGCCCGATTGGACGAGGGCGATGGTGCGCGAGTGATCGCCGCTGAAACCGACCCGGGCGAAGGCCTTGGCCGGCGCCTGCTTCAGGTGCTTGCGGATGTAGAACTCGGGCATCAGGCGCCCCGAGGTGGAGCCCTTGGAGCCGAAGGTGAAGGTCCTGCCCGCGATGCCCGCCGGAAAACCGTCCGCCGGCCGCAGGCCGGTGCTGGCGTGGGCGATGAAATAGGTGATGAAAAACCGGTCCTCGTACCCCTGGACGATGGCCTCGGACCCCGGCACAAGCAGCCGCGCACGAACGCCGGCAAGGCCGCCGAACCAGGCCAGGTGCACGTGGTTGTTGCGAAAGGCGGTGACCGCCGCGGCATAGGACTTGACCGGAATGTAGCGCACCTTCACCCCGAGCTCCCTGGTCAGATAGACGGCGACCTTGTCGAAGCGCTGGCGCAGCCGCATTTCGTCCTCGTCGGGAACGGCCGTGAAGACGAAGGCCTGGGCCAGCGCGGCGCTAACGAAAGACACCGACACGATGGCCGAGAGTGCGATATTCCGGATGAAATTTCCCAACGGTTTCCGCCCTTGACCCACGTCCGCGCCTTGCCGGTGAATGAAAATATCCCCCGGGCGGCTGCCGGGCGCTCCGGGCCTGACCGGTGGCTTTGACCTTGACCCCCCGGCCTTTCGCTTTCGGCCCCCCCTGGGCACAATCGCGTCTGCCCGGTGCCCCTGCCTTATATGACACCGGACCGTTTACAATCAATCTAATGTCGGCGGCGAACGGCGCCGCGTTCCGCCGGCCGCGGCCCGCTCAGGCGACGATGACGGTGCCCGATTTGGCCAGCCCGTCGATCTCGTCGTCCGAGTACCCGCACCCGCCCAGGACCTCGCGCGTGTGTTCGCCGAGCACCGGCGCGCCCAGCCGGACCCCGGCCGGGGTGGCGGAAAACTTGACCGGCGTGCCCAGGGTCTTGACCGCGCCCAGGCGGCTGTGGGGCACTTCGACGATCATGTCACGGGCCAGGGTCTGCGCGTCCGCGTGCATCTCGCCGATGCTCAACACCGGCCCGGCGGGGACGCCCGCCGATTCCAGGCGCCGCAACCAGTCGGCGGTGGTGCGGCCGGGGAACACCCTGCCCAGCGCTTCGGCCAACGCCGGCAGGTTTTCCATGCGTTTGGCGTTGTCGGCGAAGCGCGGGTCCCCGGCGATGCCGGGCGCCTCCAGGACGTCCAAAAGCTTGAGCCAGTTGGCCTGGTTGGCGGCGCCCACGATGATCCAGCCGTCGGCGGTCCGGAATGCCTGGTACGGCGCGTTCAGGGGGTGCGCCGATCCCATGGGGCCGGGGGATTCGCCGGTCGCCAGGCAGATCGCCGACTGCCAGTAGCTGTGCACGATGCCGGCTTCGAACAGCGAGGTATCGACGCGCTGCCCCTCCCCTGTCTTCAGGCGGTGCAGATAGGCCGCGAGCACGCCCATGGCGGCGAGGATGCCGGCGGTGATGTCGGTGACCGGAGCGCCCACCTTGACCGGCTCCCTGCCCGGGCCTTCGCCGGTGATGCTCATGAGCCCGCTCATGCCCTGGGCGATGAGGTCGAAGCCGCCGCGGTCGCGGTAGGGGCCGGTACGGCCGAAGCCCGAAATTTCGCAATAGATGAGGCCGGGATTGTCCTCTTTCAGGGTCTCGTACCCCAGGCCAAGGCGTTC
This sequence comes from Pseudomonadota bacterium, assembly GCA_022572335.1. Taxonomy (GTDB): domain Bacteria; phylum Pseudomonadota; class Alphaproteobacteria; order Rhodospirillales; family 2-02-FULL-58-16; genus JACZQZ01. The sequence continues at coordinate 7,368 of JACZWD010000063.1, read as the reverse complement.
CATGGTGCCGCGGCGGTAGTTCTCGATGACCACGTCGGCCGTGGCCAGCAGCCGCCTGAGCACGGTCTTGCCGTCCTCGTGCTTGAGGTTGACCGCGATGCCCCGTTTGTTGCGGTTCAGCATCATGAAGGCGGCGGATTCGCCGTCGATGTCGGGAGGCAGGAAGCGCCGCGAATCCTCCCCGCCGGGGACCTTCTCCACCTTGATGACGTCGGCGCCCATGTCGGCCAGCATCAGGCCGCACACCGGCCCGGCCATGATGTGGGCCAGCTCGATGACCGTGATCCCGGTCAAGGGTGGTTCGGATGCCATGCCTGGTACTCTCGAGTGTCCTGTCCCAGAGATTCGTGCACTATACGATCGTTTTTCCCGTTTCCTCGGCAGGAGGGGACGCGCCGGCGATGCGGGGCCATCGTCAAGCGTTCCCGACGCCCCGGGGAGACGGGAAAAGCGACCCGAAGGGCGGTCTTGCGAGGCCCCCGGACGTCGTCGCGCGCCGCTTGTGATGCTCCAGCATCACGGCGCGCCGCGCTCCTAGCCGGAAACCCCGCAAGACCGTCGTATAGCGTACGAATCTCTGGGACAGGACACTAACGCCCCTTGAACACCGGCGTCTTTTTTTCCAGGAAGGCGCGGATGCCGATCCGGTAGTCCTCGGTTTCGAAGCAGGCGACGCCTTCGTCGACCTCCGTTTCGGTCAACGGCCGGGGATCGAGGAGGCGCAGGGCGAAGCTTTTATGCCAGCGCGCGACCAGCGGCGCCCCGGCGGCGATCCGCCGGGCCGTCGCGTAGACCTCGTCCTCCACGTCCGCGTCCGCCACCACGCGGTTGACCAGCCCCTTCTCCTTCGCCTCGGCGGCCCCGAACACGCGGCCCTCGAGAAGGATCTCCAGGGCCTGGGCCCGCCCGACCACGGCCAGCAGCATCTTGAGCTCGGCATGGGCCATGACCAGCCCGAGCCGGTTGACCGGGATGCCGAAACGGCTGGATTCGCCGCAGATGCGCAGGTCGCAGCAACAGGCGATCTCCAGCCCTCCGCCGACGCAGGCGCCCTTGATCAGGGCGATGGTGGGATGGCGGCATTCGGCGACCGTGTTCATGGTCCTGGCCACCATGCGGCTGTACGCCTTGCAGCTTTCGGGGTCGCTGCGCTCGGTCTCGAACTCGCTGATATCGGCGCCCGCCGCGAAGGCCCTGTCACCGGCTCCGCGCAGGACGATGCAGCGCAGGGCGTCTTCGCCCGACAGTTCGGTCACCACCTCGGCCAGGCGCTCCCAGGTTCCCCTGCTCAGCGCGTTGAGCTTCTCCGGCGCGTTGAGGATGACCGTCGCGATGCCGCCGGCGCGCTCGACGAGTACGGATTGGGACATGGGCTCCTCTCCTCCCCACTCCTTGCCTTTACCAGAACGCCGCCGCGGACAGGGTTCCGTCGGACGCCGCCCACCCGGGAAAGCGGGCGTTGCCGGTCAGGCCGAGGCGCGTGCGGGCGAGGCGTCTTCCATCGCCCCGCCCTCGGGATCGGCGAGATAGCGCAGCGCCGCGTCGACGCCGCCCCGCTGGTGCGGCACGCCGGCCAGGCCAAGACCCATCTCGACGCCGCAGAGCGTCCCGGCCAGCATGAGTTCGTTGAAATCGCCCAGGTGCCCGATGCGGAACACCTTACCCTTGACCTTGCCCAGGCCGGTGCCGAGCGACAAGTCGAAGCGCTCCAGGATCACCTTGCGCAGGGCGTCCGCGTCGTGGCCTTCGGGCATGACGATGGCGGTAAGGGCACTCGAGTACTCGGCCGGATTCAGGCACAGGATCTCCAGCCCCCAGGCCCGGACGGCGCGGCGCGTCGCCTCGGCCAGCCGGTCGTGCCGGGCGAACACGGTGTCCAGACCCTCCTCGGCCAGCATCGCCAGGGCCTCGGCGAGGCCGTATAGCAGGTTGGTCGGGGGCGTATAGGGGAAGAACCCGCGCGCGTTGTTGTCCAGCATCGGCCCCCAGTCCCAGTAGGCCCTGGGCAGGGTCGCCGCCTTGGCGGCGGCCAGCGCCTTGCCGCTGACGGCGTTGAAGCCCAGGCCCGGGGGCAGCATCAGCCCCTTCTGCGAGCAGCCGACGGTGACGTCCACCCCCCATTCGTCATGGCGGTAGTCGATGGACGCCAGCGAGGAAACCGTATCCACCAGCAGCAGGGCCGGATGCCCGGCCCGGTCCATGGCGGCGCGCACCTCGGCGACGCGGCTGGTCACGCCGGTGGCGGTCTCGTTGTGGACGACGCAGACGGCCTTGATCGCGTGGGCGGTGTCCTCGGCGAGCTTCGCCTCCACCTGGGCCGGATCGACGCCGTGGCGCCAGTCGCCGGGAACGAGCTCCGCCTCGAGGCCCAGACGTTCGGCCATGGCGTGCCACAGGGCGGCGAACTGGCCGGTTTCGAACATCAGCACGCGGTCGCCCGGCGACAGGGTGTTGACCAGCGCCCCTTCCCAGGCGCCGGTGCCCGACGAGGGGTAGATGACGACCGGACCGGAGGTCTTGAAGACGTCCTTGAGGCCTTCGAGGATGCCCCGCGCCATGTCGGCGAATTCCGGGCCCCGGTGGTCGATGGTCGGCCGCCCCATGGCGCGCAGGATGCGCTCGGGAACGTTCGTCGGCCCCGGTATCTGGAGGAAATGCCGGCCCGGCCGGCTGGGCGTGTTCTTCAGCATGGACGTCGGAGTCCTTCCCTTGAGAGGAGCCGCATTATGCATCTAAAGCGCCCGCCGACAAGTGCGCACGCGCCGCCCAACCGGCCCTGGCGCAAGGGTTTGGCGGTCCGCCCCGCCGCCGCGCCCGCCGCCGGAGCGCCCTTGCATTCCTTCGGCCCGATGGTGGATACTCGGGGCCGCATTTCACGCCATTTCGCCGGGCCCATGCACCGAACCGCCCCCGACAAGGCCGCGCCGCGCGTCGGCGACAGCGCCCTCGCCCAGAGGTTGCGCCGCGCCGTGGAGGGAGAGGTGCTGTTCGACGCCTTCACCCGCGGCCGCTACAGCACCGACGCCTCGATCTACCAGATCGAGCCCATCGGCGTCGTCGTGCCGCGCACCACCGAGGACATCGTGCGCGTCATCGAGATCGCGGCCGAGGAAGGAACGCCGGTGCTGGCGCGCGGCGGCGGGACGTCCCAGTGCGGGCAGACCGTGGCCGAGGCCCTGGTGGTCGACACGTCGAAGTACCTGAACGCCGTGCTCGACTTCGATGCCGGGGCGCGCACCGTGCGCGTGCAGCCGGGCGTGGTTCTCGACCAGTTGAACCGGTTTCTCAAGCCCCATGGGCTGTTCTTTCCCATCGACCCGTCGACCGCCAGCCGCGCCACCATCGGCGGCATGGCCGGCAACAACAGCTGCGGGGCGCGGTCCATCCGGTACGGCAACATGGTCCACAACGTGCGCGCCATCGACGCCGTGATGGCGAACGGCGAGACATGGAATTTCGGTCCCGTTCCGGCGGCCGTCGAGTCCCTGGCCGACAACGCGGCGTACCGGGACCTGGTCGCCCGCCTGCGCGCCATCGCGGCGCGCGAGGCCGATCAGATCGACGCCCGCTGGCCGAAGCTGCTGCGCCGGGTCGGCGGCTACAACATCGACACCATCGCGCCCGGCGGCCACAACATGGCGCGCCTTCTCGTCGGCTCCGAGGGCACACTGGCGTTCTTCACCGCCATCGAACTCGACCTGCAGCCGATCCCCGCCCATACGGTCCTCGGCGTCTGCCGGTTTTCCACCTTCTCCGCGGCCATGGAGGCGACCCGTCACATCGTCGGGCTCGAGCCGGCGGCGGTGGAGGTGGTGGACCGCACCATGATCGACCTGGCGCGCGATATTCCGGCCTTCCGGGCGACCGTGGAGAGGCTGGTCGACGACGGATGCGAAGCGCTTCTCATGGTCGAGTTCGCCGGCGACGAGGAGACCGAGCAGAAGCGCCGCCTGGAGTCCCTGGCCGACCTCATGTCCACCCTCGGCGTCCCCGGCGCCATGATGGCGGTCACCGACGGCGCCTTCCAGCACGCCGTATGGGAGGTCCGCAAGGCCGGCCTCAACATCATGATGTCCATGAAGGGGGACGGCAAACCGGTGTCCTTCATCGAGGACTGCGCCGTGCCGCTGGAGCACCTGGGCGAATACACCGAGCGCCTCAACCGGATCTTCGAGAAGCACGGCACCCGGGGCACGTGGTACGCCCACGCCTCCGTCGGCTGCCTGCACGTGCGCCCGGTGCTCAACATGAAGGCCGGCGGCGACGTGCGCAAAATGCGGGCCATCGCGGAAGAGACCTTCGCCATGGTCCGCGACTACAAGGGCTCCCATTCCGGCGAACACGGCGACGGCATCGTGCGCTCGGAATTCCACGAGTTCATGTTCGGGTCCCGCATCGTGCGCGCCCTCGAAGACATCAAGGACGCCTTCGACCCGCAAGGACTGTTCAACCCGGGCCGCATCGTCCGGCCGCCGCGGATGGATGACCGGAGCCTGTTCCGCTACAAGCCCGGCTACGCGCCCCGGCCCATCGAGACCGTGCTCGACTGGTCCGAATGGGGCGGCTTCGCCGGCGCCGTCGAGATGTGCAACAACAACGGCGCCTGCCGGAAATCCGACGCCGACGTCATGTGCCCGTCCTTCCGCGTCACCGGGGACGAAACCCACGTGACCCGCGGGCGGGCCAACACGCTCCGCCTCGCCATCACCGGCCAGCTTGGGCCGGACGCCCTTGTCTCCGACGCCATGGCGGAAACCATGGACCTGTGCATCGGGTGCAAGGGCTGCAAGCGCGAGTGTCCGACCGGCGTCGACATGGCGCGGATGAAAATCGAGTTCCTGCACCACTACCACAGGCGCCACGGGCTGCCCCTGCGCGAGCGCGTGGTCGCCAATCTGCCCCGCTATGCGCCATGGGCGGCGCGCCTGGCGTTCCTGCTAAACTTACGGGACCGGGTTCCGGGCCTCCCGGCCTTGAGCGAGCGCCTGCTCGGCCTGAGCGCCCGGCGCCCCCTGCCGCGCTGGCGGCGGGATATTTTCCGCGGCGGCCAGACCCCCGCGGGGGCGGACGGGGGGCGCGAGGTGGTGCTGTTCGTGGACACCTTCAACACCTATTTCGAACCGGAAAACGCCCGCGCCGCTTTAGCCGTGCTGGAGGCCGGCGGCTGCCGGGTGCACCTGCCGCACGGCGACGGCCGGCCGCTGTGCTGCGGGCGCACCTACCTGTCGGCGGGCCTGGTGGACGAGGCGCGCCGCGAAGCCGGGCGGATGATCGCGGCGTTGCGCCCCTACGTGGAGCGGGGGATTCCGGTGATCGGCCTGGAGCCCTCGTGCCTGTTCACCCTGCGCGATGAATTCAAGGCCCTGTTGCCCGGCCCCGACACCGAGGCGCTGGCGGCCCGGGCGCTCATGTTCGAGGACTTCGTGGCGGCGGAAAGCGACGGCGGGCGCCTGGCGCTGCCGTTGAAGCCCGTGGCCTGGCGCCGCGCCCTTCTACACGGACACTGCCACCAGAAGGCGTTCGCCGCCATGGGCGCGGTGGAACGGACGCTCGGCCTCGTTCCGGACCTGGAGGTCGACGTGGTGGAGTCCGGCTGCTGCGGCATGGCCGGCGCCTTCGGCTACGAGGCCGAACACTTCGATCTGTCCATGAAGATGGGGGAGCTGGGCGTGCTTCCGGCCGTCCGCGCCGCCGGCGACGATGTGGTCATCGTCGCCGACGGGACCAGCTGCCGCCAGCAGATCCGCGACGGGACCGGGCGCCGGGCGATGCACGTCGCCCGCGTCCTCGAGTCGGCCCTGGCGGATACCGACGTTCGATAAGATCGGGATCAGTTCCCGCCGTCATCGGCGACCCGGCCGACCAGCCAGCGCGCCGTCCTCAGCAGCCTGGCGTCGTCGCCGCGGCGCCCGATCAGTTGCACGCCGACGGGCAGGCCGTTTGGGCCTTCCAACAGCGGCAAGGTGACCGCCGGGGTGCCGCAATAGGTCCAAAGGGAATTGAAGATGGGGCTGCCGGTGGAGCCCAGCCCGGCCGGGGCCTCGCCGACGGTCGCCGGGGTGATGATCGCGTCATAGCGGTCGAACACCCCGTCGAGCCCGTCATTCAGGAATTCGCGCCCATCCACGGCTTTGTTGTAAGCGACGGCCAGGGTTTTCTGGCCTTCCTCCATCCTCTGGCGCAGCACCTCGCTCAACCGGTCCTTTCCGTGTTCGTAATATGCGGCGAGATTCTTCGCCAGGTCCGCGTTCATGATCGTTCCGTGCTGTTCGACGGCGTGCTCGAAAGGCTCGGGCAGGTCCAGGTCGTCGCAAACTCCCCCCAGAAGCTCCTTCAGTTCAACGAATGCGTCTTGCGTTTCCTTGTCTGCCTGGTCCCACACCGCGGTCTTGGCGAAGGTCAGCAGCGGCGGCATGGGCGGTTCCCCGGCGGCGGTTTCGGCAAGCGGGGGCCGGGGCCGGGCCCGGGTATCCTTGTCGCCGGGATCATAGGCGACAAGAAGTTCGGCGATCATGGCGGCGTCCTCGACCGAGCGCGCAAAGACGCCGATGGTATCGAGCACTTCGGACAGGGGCAAAACCCCGGTCCGGGGGATCAGGCCGTGGGTGGGCTTGAAGCCGACGACGCCGCAATAGGCCGCCGGGCGGATCACCGATCCGTTGGTCTGGCTGCCGACGGCCAGGGGCACCATATAGGCCGCCACCGCCGCCGCCGACCCGCTGGACGATCCCCCGGGCGTGTGCCCCGGATTATGAGGGTTCTTTGTTTTTCCCGGCCCATAGACGGCCAATTCGGTGGTGACCGTCTTCCCCATGATGACGGCACCGGCTTCCATCAGCAGGCTGACGACCCTGCAGTTCTCCATCGGCTGGCGGCCGGAATTGAGAACGGTGCCGTTTTCCGTCGGCAGGCAATCGGTATCGAAGATGTCCTTGATGCCGACGGGAATGCCGTGCAACGGCCCCACCGGGCCACCCGCCTGACGCTGGGTATCGAGCATCCGGGCCTGATCGAGGGCATATTCAGGATTCAGGTGCGCCCAGGCCTCGATTTCGCCATCGACCTCGTCGATCCGGTCAAGACAGGCCTGGACCAATTCTTCGGAAGCGATCTCACCGTTGCGTATTTTACCGATGGCCTCGGTGGCGGAAAGTTCAAACAATGTCATGCGCGAAAAGACCCTGGTGGTGCCTGCCGCGGGCAGGGCGTCGGAGTCGCGGACAAGCCCTTATACCAAGGAACGCTGATCATGACCCGACGAGCCGGCTTACCAAGGTTTTCGGCCCTAAGCGTGCGCCGTGGCGATGCGGGGCATCGCGAAGCGTGCGCGACGCCGTCCGAAAGCCTTGGTAAGCCGCCGTTGCGGTC
>JACZWD010000062.1 GCA_022572335.1 Pseudomonadota bacterium | reverse complement strand
GATTGTCTGCCAGTTGGTCATCATGCCGCCGAGCCAGCGGTGGTTGACGTAGTGCTGGCCGCAGCGCTTGGCGGCTTCGGCGATCTTGTCACTCGCCTGCCGCTTGGTGCCGACGAACAGCACCCGCCCTCCCGCGGCAACGGTATCGCGCACCGCCGCCATGGCGCGGTGCAAAAGGGGCACCGTCTGCTGCAGGTCGATGATGTGGATTTTTTTGCGGACCCCGAACAGATAGGGGGCCATCTTGGGGTTCCAGCGCCGCGTGTTGTGCCCGAAGTGCACGCCCGCTTCCAGGAGCTGGCGTATGGTAAACGACGGTAATGCCATGGATGGTGTTCCTTCTCCGGTTAAGCCTCCGCGGGCACCATCCGGCCTGAGGACCGGACACCGGAGCGGCACGGCCGGCGAATTTGCGCCGGCGGCCGCAAGCCCGCGTGTGAATTTGCGCGGCTTGATTAGCGTCCGGGGCGGCGAAATGCAAGGTAAATCGACGATCAGCGCTGCAAAACGGCCGGGCTGAATTCACATCTCCCGCACATCCACGACGCCGGGGATGTCCCTGAGGGTGCGCAGCACGGCCGGCGACACCGCGAAACCGCCGGGCAGGTCGATCTCGACCTCGGTCGCCGCATCGATCCTGGAGACCAGCTTCACCCGCCCCCTGCCCTTGCCCTGGCGCATCAGCACCTCGTGCAGGCGGCCCAGGGGTTCCGCCGAATCCACGACCACGACGGCTCCCGGCGCGGCGCGGGCGGCCGCCGCATCCAGCGGCTCCACGGCCTGCACGGTGAAGCGGGCCGAACTCCCTTCGAACTGGACGTTGGCGCGGAGGAACAGGGAGGTGCCGACCTCGAGCAGGTCCCGCGACGCGCTCAGGAGTTCGGAAAACACCGTTGCCTCGAAAACGCCGGAGGTGTCGGAGAACTGCACGAAGGCGTAGCGGTTGCCCTGGCCCGAGGTGCGTTCCTTCTTGGAAATCACCGTTCCCGCCATGTTGACGGACCCAGAGCGGCCTTCGCCGAGCACCTCGGCGGCGCGGCGCACGTTCAGGCGCCGAAGACGGTCGGCGTAGGCGTCCAGCGGGTGGGCCGAAAGGTAGAAGCCGACGGCCTCGGATTCCTGGTTCAGGCGCTCGATGTCCGCCCAGTCCGGGGCCTGCGGCAGGGAATCCGCGGGCACCGGCGCCGCGTCGTCGCCGAACAGGCCGATCTGGTTGCTTTCCCGGTCATGGGCCGCGGCGCTGGCATGGCGCAAGAGGACGTCGATGCCGTCGAAAACCTGCCTGCGGTTGGGATTCAGGCCGTCGAAGGCGCCCGCCCGGGCGAGGTTTTCCAGTTGCCGCCTGTTGACGGCCTTGGGATTCAGGCGCCCGGCGAAGTCGAACAGGTCCTTGAACGGACCGTTCGCCCGGCGCTCGGCGACCACCGATTCCATGGCCGCTTCGCCGACGTTCTTGACCGCGGCGAGCGCATAGCGGATGGCCCCCGGGCCGTCGCCGTCGCGCTCGACCGTAAACACCGCGCCGGACGCGTTGATGTCGGGGGGCAGCAGCGTCACGCCCAGGTGCGCCAGTTCGTGGCGGAAGGCGCCCAGCTTGTCGGTGTTGTGGATGTCCATGGTCATCGAGGCGGCCAGGAATTCGACCGGATAATTGGCCTTCATGTAGGCCGTCTGGTAGGCGACCATGGCATAGGCGGCGGCGTGGGACTTGTTGAAGCCGTAGCCGGCGAACTTGGCCACCTGATCGAAGATGTCGGAGGCCTTGGCCGCGGGCACCCCGCGCGCCTTGGCGCCGTCGACGAAGGACTGGCGCTGCTCGGCCATCTCCGATTTGATCTTCTTGCCCATGGCGCGGCGCAGAAGGTCGGCGTGGCCGAGGGTGAAGCCGGACAATTCCTGGGCGATCTGCATGACCTGTTCCTGGTAGATCATGATGCCGAAGGTCTCCTTGAGGATGCCTTCCAGGGTCGGGTGCAGATAGTCCGGTTTCTCCTCGCCGCGCTTGCGTTTGATGTAACTGGGGATGTTCTCCATGGGCCCCGGGCGGTAGAGCGCCACCACGGCGATGATGTCCTCGAAGGTGTCGAGCCTGAGCTTGCGCAGCACCTCGCGCATGCCGGTGCTTTCCAACTGGAACACGCCGGTGGTCTCGCCGCGGCCCAGCATCTCGAAGGTGAGGGCGTCGTCCAGGGGCAGATTCGAGAGGTCGACGTCGATGCCCCGTTCGCCGACCAGCTCCACCGCCCTGGCCAGCACGGTCAGGGTCTTGAGACCGAGAAAATCGAACTTCACCAGCCCCGACAATTCCACGTATTTCATGCTGAAGCCGGTCACCGGCATGTCCGAGCGCGGGTCGCGGTACAGCGGGATCAGCTCGTCCAGCGGACGGTCGCCGATGACCAGGCCGGCGGCGTGGGTGGAGGCGTGGCGATACAGCCCCTCCAGCCGGCGGGCGATGCCGACAAGCCTGGAAACGGCCTCGTCGCTCTCCACCATCCGGCGGAACTCGGGCTCCCCGGCGATGGCCCGGTCCAGGGTGACCGGATCGGCGGGATTGAAGGGCACCAGCTTGCAGATGCGGTCGACCAGGGAATAGGGCATCTCCAGGACCCGGCCCACGTCGCGCAGGACGGCGCGCGCCTGCAGCTTGCCGAAGGTGATGATCTGGGCCACGTGGTCGTGGCCGTACTTGTCCTGCACGTAGCGGATGACTTCGTCCCGGCGCTCCTGACAGAAGTCGATGTCGAAGTCGGGCATGGAAACCCGCTCGGGGTTCAGGAAGCGCTCGAACAGGAGCCCGAAACGGAGGGGATCCAGGTCCGTGATCGTCAACGCCCAGGCGACCACGGAACCGGCCCCCGAGCCCCGCCCCGGGCCCACGGGAATGCCCTGGTCCTTGGCCCAGCGGATGAAGTCGGCGACGATGAGGAAATAGCCCGCATAGCCCATCTCCACGATGACCTTGAGCTCGTAGTCCAGGCGCTCCCGGTAGGGCCGGGCCACGTCCTCGCGCCCGGCTTGCGCCAGGTCCGCCGTCCACACCTGGTTTCGCAGGCGCTTTTCCAGGCCGCTCAGCGCCTGGGCGCGCAGTTCGTCCTCTTCGCTGCGCCCCGCGCCGCAATCGTAGGCCGGCAGGATGGGGTCCGCCGCGCGCACCATGAAGGCGCAGCGCCGGGCGACGACGACGGTGTTGTCCACCGCCTCGGGCAGGTCGGCGAACAGGGCCCGCATCTCTTCCGCCCCCTTGAAGGAATGCTCGGGGGTCAGGCGGCGGCGGTCGGTCTGGGAGAGATAGGCGCCCGCGGAGATGCAGATGAGGGCGTCGTGGGCCTCGTACATGTCCCGGGTGGCAAAGAAGGCCTCGTTGGTGGCGACCAGGGGCAGATCGTGCGTATAGGCGAGATCGAGGAGCGCCGGCTCGATCGACTCTTCGGCGTCCAGTCCGTGGCGCTGGAGCTCCACATACAGCCGTCCCGGAAACGCCCCGGCCAGGCGCCCGAGGACGGCCTCCGCCGCCGCGCCCTGGCCTTCGGCGAGGAGCGCCCCCACGGGCCCGGCCGGCCCGCCGGTAAGCGCGATGAGGCCGTCGGCGCGCTCCTCCAGGGCGGCCAGGGAAACTTTCGGGTCGTCGGCGCTGAGATAGGCCTGGCTGAGCAGTTTGAGCAGGTTGCGGTAACCGCCGTCGTTCTGGACCAACAGCACCAGAGCGTTCGTTTTGGCCCGTTCCCCGTCGCGCCGGCCGGCCCTGATTTCCTCGCGCGCGATGCTCAGCTGGCATCCGATGATGGGCTGCACGCCGGCCGCCGCGCAGGCGGACGAGAACTCGAGCGCGCCGAAAAGGTTGTTGGTGTCGGTGACGGCCACCGCCGGCATGCGCTGGTCACGGCACAGGGTCACCAGATCCTTGACCTGGATCGCACCTTCGGCGAGGGAATAGGCGGAATGGACGCGCAGGTGAACGAAGTCGGCGTGGGTCATGGGGCAAGGATTCCACAGCCGATCCCGAAAGTCATCAAGATGTGGGAGTAATCACCGGGTTATCCACAAGAAATTGCCTTACCCACAGGCGGGCAAGGCGCACCCGCGTCATTCCGGCACCAGCACGCCGTTCTCGAGCCGCACGGTGCGATCCAACCGCGCCGCCAGGGCCGGATTGTGGGTGGCGACCAGGGCGGCGAGCCCGGCGCCGCGGGTCAGCCGAAGCAACACGGAAAACACGTCCCCCGCCGTGCCCGGGTCGAGGTTGCCGGTGGGCTCGTCGGCGAGCAGCAGCTTGGGCGCGTTGGCCAGGGCGCGGGCGATGGCGACCCGCTGCTGCTCGCCGCCCGAGAGCTTGCCGGGGCGGTGGCTGGCGCGGTCGCTCAGGTCCAGCCATTTCAGCAGCTCCATGGCCCGGGCGCGCGCCTGGACGCGATCGAGCCCGGCGATGATCTGGGGGATGAGGATGTTCTCCAGGGCGGAAAACTCGGGCAGCAGATGGTGGTACTGGTAAACGAAGCCGATATTGTGGCGGCGCATGCGGGTGCGCGCGTCGTCGTCGAAGATGCGGCTGGATTCGCCGCAGATCGATACCTCTCCCGCGTCGGGCCTCTCCAGGAGTCCGGCGATATGGAGAAGCGTCGACTTGCCGGACCCGGACGGCCCGACCAGGGCGACGATCTCGCCTTCGCGCAGCTCCAGATCGACGCCGCGCAGCACCTCCAGGGTCGTCCGCCCCTGCTGGAAGGTGCGCACCACGCCGCCCAGCGCGAGCACCGGCTCACTCATAGCGCAGCGCCTCCGCCGGATCGATGCGCGCCGCCCGCCACGACGGATACAAGGTGGCCAGGAACGACAGCCCCAGGCCCATGAACACCACTGTCACCACCTCCGCCGGGTCCGCCACCGCCGGGAGCCGGGAGAGGAAGTAGATTTCGGCGGCGAACAACTCGGTCCCGGTGAGTCCCTCGATCCACCGGCGGACGGTCTCGATGTTCTCGGTGAAGGCCAGGCCGAGGATCAATCCGGCCGTGGTGCCGATGATGCCCACGCTGGCGCCGCTGAGGAAGAAGATGCGCATGATGGTGCCTCTCGTCGCGCCCATGGTGCGCAGGATGGCGATGTCGCGGCCCTTGTCTTTGACCAGCATGATCATGCTGGAGATGATGTTGAACGCCGCGACCACGATGATGAGGGTGAGAATCAGGAACATGACGTTCCGTTCCACCTGGATGGCGTTGAAGAAGCTGGCGTTGGCCTGTTGCCAATCATGGATGCGGCCCTGGCCGCCGATGGCCTTCAGGATGTCCTCGCCGACGGCGAGCGCCCGGTCGGGGTCCTCGACGAACACCTCCAGGTTGGTCACCGCCGCGGGCAGGCGGAAGTACACCTGGGCCGCCTCCAGGGGCAGGAAGACGAATCCCGAATCGTACTCGTACATGCCGATCTCGAAGGTGGCGGCGATGCGATAGGCGCGCATGCGCGGCACCGTGCCGAAGACGGTGACGGTGCCCTTGGGGGAAAGGAGCGTGATCTTGTCGCCGATGCGCAGTCCCAGCAGGCTCGCCAGGCGGGTGCCCACGACCGCCGCGTCATTGCCTTTGAAATCGTCCAGGGAGCCGGCAACGATGTTTTCGGCGATGACGGCGCGCCCGGCAAGGTCCTGCGCCCTCAGGCCGCGCACCACCGCGCCCCTGGCCACGCCCTTGGCGGTCGCCATCACCTGGCGTTCGATGATGGGGGTGACGGTGACGACGCCGGGAACCTTGCGCACCTTTTCGGCCAGGGCGTCGAACCCGGTAAGCGTATTCGTCGTGCCGTAGACGCTCAAATGTCCGTTGATGCCCAGGATGCGGGTCATGAGTTCCTGGCGGAAGCCGTTCATCACCGCCATGACGATGATCAGGGTGGCCACCCCAAGGGCGATGCCAAGCAGGGAAAACCACGCGATGACGGAGATAAACCCCTCTTGGCGGCGCGCCCTCAGATAGCGCATGGCCACCATCCATTCGAAAGCCGAAAACACGTCTATTCGTCCTTTCCCGATTACGGCCGGTTCAGTCCCGAGCGCACCATCTCGACCCGCGCCGCCGGCGCATCGGCGAACCGGCCGGCGTCGAAGGGCGGTTCCGGGGCGTATTCGAGAACCAGTTGAATGGCCTTCGCCACCTCTTCGCCGGCCACGTCCGCCGCCAGGCCCAGCGCCATGTCGATGCCCGACGATACCCCCGCCGCGGTGATCACCCTGCCCCGCTTGACCACCCGCTGACGGACCGGGATCGCGCCGAACGCGGCGAGATCGTCCATCGCCCGCCAGTGGGTGGTCGCCTGCACGCCCCTGAGGATCCCGGCGCCGCCGAGGATCAGGGCGCCCGTGCAAACGGACGTGGTCCAGCGGCTGTTCTCGTGCACGGCGGCGACCCAGCCGGTGATCTCCGCATCCGCCGCCGCCGCGTCGGCGCCCGGACCGCCCGGGACCACCAGGATATGCGGCGCCGGCACCCTCGCCAGGGCGTAGTCGGCCATCAGTCCCAGGCGCCCGCCCGTCGTCCGGTATTCCCCCGGCTTCTTGGCCACGAACTTGACCTCGGCGCCGGGGAGTCTGCCCAGCACCTCGAAGGGACCGACGGCGTCCAGGGGCGTGATCCCATCGAAGAGCAAAATGGCGATTTCCATGGGTGCGCCGTCTCCCTGGGAACCGGGGTCCCGTCCGCTCACGCCGTCAACCTGGCCAGCGCCGACTCCGCAGACACCTCCTGGCGTTCGCCGGTCCCGCGGTGCTTGAGCTCGACGATGCCGTCCTTGAGCCCCCGCGGTCCGACGACAAGCTGCCACGGCAGGCCGATCAGGTCCATGTCGGCGAACTTGACGCCGGCGCGCTCCGCCCGGTCGTCGTAGAGGACCGCGACACCGTTCTCGCGCAAGCGTCCGTAAAGCCCGTCGCAGGCGGCGGCGCACCCGGAATCGTCGGCCTTCAGGTTGAGCAACCCCACGTGGAAGGGCGCCACGCTGTCCGGCCAGAGGATGCCGGCGTCGTCGTGGAAGGCCTCGATGATGGCGCCGACCAGGCGCGACACGCCGATGCCGTACGACCCCATGTGGACGGCCACCTCGCGGCCGTCGGCGTCGGTGACCACGGCGTTCATGGGCTTGGAGTACTTGTCTCCGAAATAGAAGATGTGGCCGACCTCGATGCCGCGCGCCGTGACCAGCGCGTCGCCAAGGGCCTTTTCCTTCCGCGCATCGTGCTTGTCGTCGGTCGCCGTGTATATGGACGTCCACTTGTCGACAATCGGTTGCAGGTCGCCGTCGTAGTCCGTGGCGGCGCCCGGAGCCTCGAATTCCAGGACATCCCGGTGGCAGAACACCTGGGTTTCGCCGGTGTCGGCCAGGATGATGAACTCGTGGCTCATGTCGCCGCCGATGGGGCCGCTTTCGGCGACCATGGGGATGGCCTTGAGTCCCAAGCGCTCGAAAGTGCGAAGGTAGGCGACGAACATCTTGTTGTAGGACCTTTTCGCGCCCTCGAAGTCCAGGTCGAAGGAATAGGAGTCCTTCATCAGGAACTCGCGCCCGCGCATGACGCCGAAGCGGGGCCGGACCTCGTCGCGGAACTTCCACTGGATGTGGTAGAGCAGCTTGGGCAGGTCCCGGTAGCTGCGCACCGCGGTGCGGAAGATGTCGGTGATCTGCTCCTCGTTGGTGGGGCCGTACAGCATGTCGCGTTGGTGGCGGTCCTTGATGCGCAGCATCTCCGGGCCGTAGTCGTCGTAGCGCGCGCTCTCGCGCCACAGGTCGGCGGGCTGGATGGTGGGCATGAGCATTTCCTGGCAGCCCGCCGCGTCCTGCTCCTCGCGCACGATCTGCTCGATCTTCTTGAGCACGCGGAAGCCGAGCGGCAGCCACGAATAGATGCCGGCGCTGGACTGGCGGATCATGCCGGCCCGCAGCATCAGCCGGTGGGATACGATCTGCGCCTCGGCCGGAGTCTCCTTCAGCGTCGGCAGGAAATACTCGGAGAGGCGCATGGCGTTGCTCATCATCACCGGCCGGGCGCGGGCCGGGCGAATGTAGGAAATGCCCGGGGCGTTGTCCATGCCGGCCAAGTCGTGGGCCGTCGCGTCAGTTCCGCCGGTTTGTCCGGTGCAGCATCTCCCGGTACTTTCGCGCCAGGTCCGCCTCCGCCGCGTCGCCCAGGAGCCGGTCGTTGAAATTGACCTTGGAGCCCTTGATCCGTACCCGCCCGATCACCGGCTCGCCCAGGGTCCCGCCGATGCGCGCCGCGTCCGTGAAGGCCTTGGTCCTGGCGCTGTTGGCGGCGATCGAGTCGGCGGCCCCGGTGGCGGCCGTCGCGGACGTGGTGTTGGAAATGGTCTGGGCCTCGGCGGCCGCGGCGGCAACGGTGGCCGATTCGCCGGTCACGGCGGCGGCCGCGGCCTTGTCGGCGGCGGTCACCGCGGCGCTCGCGGCACAGGCGTCGGCGTCCGGTCCGCCGAGGAAATTACGCAGGTTGACCTTGATGTCGAAGGCGATCTCATCGGGCAGTTTGATCGGCGAGCCGCCGCCGAGGTCGGCCGGCGCCACCTTCCGGCCCCTGACGTCGACGCCCGGACGGTACTCCACGTCCGCCGAAGCCACATGCGCGACGACGCGCCGGCAGTCGCTGGCTCTGGCTATAACCTTGACCACGTGTTCGGCCGCGGCCGCAGCCGGGAGCAGCCCGGCGAACGCGCACAGGACGGCGGCCAACCAATTCTTCGCCATGGGGCCATGATTTCGCTTGCCGGTTAAAAAATCTCTAAACCCCCATGTCCCAAGTGAACCCGATATTCCATCCCGCGGGAAGGCGACTCTGTTAAAAGACTCAAATATATTGAGACATATCGGGAGCGGGCGGCATGGCGCACTGCGTGGGTGAATCGAAACGGGAGGGGCTTCGGGTCGATTTGTCCTCCCTTCGGTCGTTCTCTTCGAGGCGACCGCCGCCTCAAGCTTGAATTCCACGGTTCCAAGGTTACATCAGACGCTGGATTGCTCGCCTAAACAACGAGCTTCATCTCCAGCTTCATGCGCACGCTTGCGTTGCCGAAGGAAGGGAAACACCGGTCGTCGACCACCCTGCGGGAGAAGCCGGTCAAGGTCGGTGCCAAGGTTGTCCGCCATGGTCGCTATGTCACGTTCCAATTGGCCGAGGTTGCCGTGCCGGGGAATTCCACGGCGCGGTATAAAACGATGGGAGGGGTGTGTCTGGATGATGAAAAACCGGGCCAAATGGGCTTCCGAATACGGCCAAATCACCAGAACTGGACTGTCAGAAGACTGTTGTATCGGCGGGGCGGGTTTCCTAATCTCGCCGCTGGCGAAGACGGTTGGGAAAGCCCGATCATGAAATACGCGATATTGATCTTGGCGGTCTCCATCCTCGCCGGGGCCGCACCGGCCCGGGCGGAAGTCCGCGCCGACGTGGAGGCCGGGGACAAGGCGCGTCACGGCGGCGCGTTCAAGGAGGCGGCCGGGCTGTACACCCAGGCCATCAGGTCGGGCCATATAGACGGCGCGGCGTTGGCCGGGGCCTATGTGAAGCGGGGCGGCACGTACCGGGACCAGGGTCTTTACGACCAGGCGATTTCCGATTTCGCCGCGGCGTTGAAGATAAACCCCGGCCTTGCCGAGGCGCTGAACGGCCGGGGACTCGTTTTCGCGAAAAAGGGCCTTTATGACCGGGCCGTCGCGGATTACGGCACCGCCCTCAAGCTCAAGCCGGAATTCGCGTTCGCCTACAACAACCTGGGAAGGGCGTACTTCTACCAGGGGAAATTTTCCGAGGCCGCGGCGAGCTTCGAAAACCGGCTGAAAATAAAGCCCCGGCACGTGTATCCCATGCTGTGGCTGTACCTGGCGCGCGCCAGGATGGGCCAGGACCCCAAACCGGAACTCGCCGGCTACCTGGCCAACGCGCAAAAGGGACATTGGATTTACCAGGCGGCCTTGCTTTATCTTGGGAAAGCCACCCCGGAACAGGTTCTCGACGCGGCGAGGAAAGGCGATCCGCATAAACGGCGGGAACGGGAAGCCGAGGCCTATTTCTATATCGGCCAATATTATCTTGTAAACGGGGACGAAAAGGCCGCCGCCGGGTATTTCAGGAAAGTCGTCGACACGGGGATCGCCCGGTTTTACGAATACACGGGCGCGGAAGTGGAACTCCGGCGATTGGCGCGCGCCCGTTAACGGCGCCATCATACGGGGCCACCAATATTAAAAGATTTTAACCCGAAAGCGCTATCCTCCGAGCCATGATACCGAACCTGAGTTTATCCCGAATCCTGAAGGGCCTTGCGGTCGCCCTTGGGTCCTTCGTCGGGCTCGGCACCGTAGCGGCGCTTTGGGAGAATCCGCTGTTTGTCCGCATGACCCCGGCCGGCGATCTCGAGGTCGTGTTACTAGGGTTGCTCTCGGTCCTGCTGGGAACCTATGTGGCGGTCCGCAGGCCCTTCTGCTCGGTCAAGACGGTCGGCGTCGGTGGCGTTCTCGGGTTCATCGGAGTGGCCTGTCCCGTCTGCAACCAGATCCTCCTGCTTCTGTTCGGCGGAGACCTCCTGCTCACCTACTTCGAGCCGGTGCGGATATACGTGGCCGGTGTAGGCGTGTTGGTTGTCGCGGCTGCGGTGGTACGTGAATGGGTGCTCGTCAAGAGGCCGCCCGCGCCGGTGGCGGCGCTGGCCGCACGAGAGTCGGATGAAGGTGCTGCAAAAGTTTGACCGGCTTCCGAGAAGCATGAAATGAATAGACTCTCACGCATAACGATTGCCGCAATCATCGGCCTTCAAGCGATTTTCTGGTTAGCAGCGTTCGTGTTGATGAAATTGACGCCACAAGTCACTCAAGACTCCCAGCAGACGGCACGGGCAACGGGGACGGGAACCATCATAGCCGTCGAAATGAACGACAATCTGCGGTTCGCTCCGACGGAAATCACCATAAAAGCGGGCGATACGGTCGAGTGGCGGAACACCGGATCCGTCCGCCACACGGTAACCGCCGATCCCGGGCGGGCGCCCGGTTCGAAAAACATCGAACTGCCCGCCGGCGCCGAAACATTCGATTCGGGTTGGGTGAAGGGCGGGCAGGTGTTCCGCTACACCTTCAGCAAGCCGGGCGTCTATCGATACATTTGCCTTCCCCATGAAGGGGCACGGATGTTTGGTACCGTGATCGTCAGTTAGGACACGTGATCCCCGGCGCCTTGCCGGCAAACTGCCCCGCGATCTTTTTCCAAATTACGGGCTCGTACTGCTGATATCAGCGGCATCGGGAACTTCCGGAACCAGGTCAAGCGGCATCTACGCTAAAAGCTCCGGAGAAAAGGGCGCGGCTTCGAAGCGGGCGTCGATGCCGGCGCGGCGGTCGCCGGGACGCTCGCCGCCTTCCTCGTCGCCATCGACCGGCTGCTGCGGCGCGCCGAGGAAGGGCCGCTGGACGACGCTATCGAGGTCGTCTACATCTCGCCGCTGAAGGCGCTGAGCAACGACATTCAGCGCAACCTGGAGCAGCCGCTGGCCGAGATCGTCGAGGTGGCGCAGGAGCTGGGCTCCGCCGCCGCCTCCGAGATCCGCACGATGGTGCGCACGGGCGATACCACGCCTAGCGAGCGGCAGCAGATCGTGCGAAAGCCTCCCCACATCCTCATCACCACGCCGGAGTCGCTCTACCTGATGCTCACAGCGGAGCGCAGCAGAGAGGTGCTCCGCTCGGTGAAGACGGTGATCGTGGACGAGATCCACGCCCTGCTCCGCGACAAGCGGGGCAGCCACCTGGCGCTTTCGCTCGCCCGGCTGGACCACGTCTGCGCCGAGCGGCCTTCGCGCATCGGCCTCTCCGCCACCGTGCGTCCGATCGAGGAGGCGGCACAATTCCTGG
>JACZWD010000061.1 GCA_022572335.1 Pseudomonadota bacterium | reverse complement strand
CCGGCTCGACCCCTACGCGTTCAGGGCGGCGGTGCTTCTGGTCCTTGTCATCGCGCTCACCGCCGGCCGCGGCGACGCCGCCGACCGCCTGCAGCGGGCGCTCAGTCCGCAGTTCGGCGGCGCCCTGACCGGGCCGCTCACCGTGGACGTCTGGATCACGCCGCCGTCGTATACGGGTCGTGCGCCCATATTCCTCGACCGCGACTCCCAAGGGGTCGTGGAAGTCCCCAAGGGCAGCAGCCTGCTGGCCCAGGTCGGGGGATTGGGCGAAGCCCCCCGGCTCAGGGTGGGAGAGCGCGTCACCGAGTTCACCGCCATCGGGCCCGGGGGCGGGTACCGGGTCGAAGCCGCCATCGACGAAGGCGACCGGCTGGTGGTGGATTACGACGGCCGGGAACTGGCCGCATGGCCCCTTCGCGTGCTCCCCGACGCCCCGCCCGAGGTGTACTTTCCCAGGCCGCCGGCGCGCACCGGAAAGGCCCACCTGCGTCTCGATTACGAGGCCAACGACGACTATGGACTGACCGGGGTGACGGCGGTGATCCGGCGCGCCGACGGCCTCTCGGCGCCGGGCGGGGAGTCCGAAATCCGTCTGTCGCTGCCCCTGTCCGACCTCGGCTCGACCTCGGCCCAGGGAACTTCCATCCACAACCTCACCGCCCACCCGTGGGCGGGCCTGGTGGTACGGGTGAATTTGACGGTGACGGACGGGCGCGGGCAGACGGGCGAGAGCGGAACCGTCGAACTGGCGCTACCCGAGAGGATCTTCAACCACCCGGTGGCGCGGGCCATCGTCGAACAGCGCAAGAAACTCGCCACCCCGTCCGCCGCGGTGCGGGCGGAGGTGGCGGCGGCCCTGGAATCGATCGCCGGCAATCCCCAGCACTTTTTCGACGACACGGTGGTTTATCTGGCGCTGCGCGTCGCCCGGGCACGCCTTACCTTCGATGATCGCGACGAGGCCGTCGTTTCGGTGCAGAAGCTTCTTTGGGACACGGCGCTGCGCATCGAGGACGGCGACCTCTCCATCGCCGAGCGCGACTTGAGGGAGGCCCAGGAACGCCTGATGGCGGCGCTGCGCCGCGACGCCGATCCCGAGGAAATCGAGCGCCTCATGGACGACCTGCAACGGGCGCTGGAAAAGTACCTGACCGCCCTGACCGAAGAGCTGGCGCGCCAGGGGAGGGCGATGGAGGTGCCCCTGGGCGCGAAAATGCAGCTCATGGGAAAAGACGAGTTGCAGCAATTGATCGAAGAGGCGCGCGAGCTGGCCCGCACCGGCGCCGTCGACGCCGCGCGGCGGGTGCTGGCCGACCTGCAGCGGCTTTTGGACGGTATCCGCGCCGGCGCCCTCAGCGGCCCGTCCCAGGAGGCCGCGCGCAAGGCGCGGCGGCTGATGGACGGGCTGCGCGACCTGAGACGGCGCCAGCAGGGACTCCTGGACAACACGTTCCGCCGGTTGCGCGACTCCCGCGGCTCGATTCCGATGCCGGGGGGAGGTGAGGGGCAGGGCCCTGAGCGCCGGCCGGGAGCCGGAAGCGGCGCCGCCGAGCAGGACGGCCTGCGCCGCAGACTCGGCGGCCTGATGTTGCGGCTGGACGAATTCCTGGGCGCCATCCCAAGGCCCTTTGGCAAGGCCGAGCGTGCCATGCGCGATGCCGTGGACGCGCTGGCCGCGGACCGTCCGGACAAGGCGGTGCCGGCGCAGACGGAGGCCCTGGACCAACTGCGCCAGGGCGTTGACGGCGTGGCCGAACAGGTCGTCCGCCGCCTGGGCGGTCTCGGCGGCGCGCTCAGGAACCGGCCCGGAGCCGGCCGCGATCCTTTCGGGCGCCGTCCCGGCGGCGCCTACGGCGCCCGCATCGACGGTGCGGTGAAGATTCCCGATCAGATGGAGGTGCGCCGGGCCCGGGAAATCCTCGACGAGCTGCGCCGCCGGGCCGGCGAACGCCGGCGCCCGAAGACCGAGCGGAACTACATCGACAGGTTGTTGCGGCAGTTTTAGCGAATTGCCCCGCCCTGCACGAGGTCCGTTAGGGGCCGGCCGCGCCGATCATCCCTTGGTGTTTTCCTCTTCGCGGGTGAAGAAGACCTCCGCGCCGCGCGCCGTTGCCGGCGGGTTCAGCAGGCGGGCATGGAAGGTGATGGTATCGCCGGGAGCGAGCCGCCTTTTCGATGGTGAGACAACCATGGACTGAACCAGGTCACGGTCGGCGTCGTAGATGGCCACCCGGATCAGGGGCACGTCGCGCGGCACGTCGGAAATATTGGCGATGATGCCGCGCACCACCAGCACGTCGGTGCCGTTCTCGACGTCGCGCTCCGGCTTCACGTTGCGGAATTCCAGCCCGTCGCCCAAAGTGTCGGCGGAGAGACCCACCGCCGCGTACCACCGCTCCGCCTGCGGCCAATAGGCGACGATGGACCCGCGCCCGAAGTACAGCCCGGCGGCAAGCGCGGCCAGGACCACCGCCGCCGAGAGGGCGATGCGCAGGCCGGGCCCCGACTTTTGTTCCCCGTCCGACTGCGGCGGGGGAGTGGTGATCCCCTGCGGGATGGGTTCGGGCTCGGGCATATCCTCCGGCGTGTCCACCGCGCCGGGGTCGTCCTCGACCCCGCCGCCTGGGGCGGCCTCCGCCGGCTCCGGCTTCTCCGCCATCATGGCGTCCAGGTCTTCCTCGGACAGGGGGTCGGCCTCCTCCTCCCCAGCCGGCGCCCCGTCTACGCCCGCCGCTTCCTCCGCGCCCGCCGCAGCCGCTTCAGGCGCGGCTTCCGCTTCGGGCCTGAATTCGGGTTCGGGCTCCGGTTCCGGCTCGGGCTCGGGTTCGGGTTCGGGCTCGGGCGCCGGCTCAGGCGCCGGCTCGGGCGCCGGTGCGGGCGGCGGTGGCGCCGCAGCCGTTCGTTCGGGGGTCGCGGCAACAGGTTCCTGCACCCACTGCTTGCCGCACTTGGAGCAGCGCACGACCAATTCCCCACTGCCAAGCAGGGTGGAATCGATGGAGTAAAATGTCGAACAGGCCGGGCAGGTTATAATCATCGGCGGCAGGCTGTGACGGCTTTGCGTTTATAGGCTTTCACCCCCGGCAAAGCAAGCGGTGGCGGGGCGGGAGAGCGCTGGACGAGGGGGCTGGACCCGTGTCATTGTGGGCCGGAAAACCGGGAGCGAATTGGTGACCATCGAGGGCAGCGACTGCGTGGTTCGCTTCGAGAGTGTGGGCCTGCGCTATGGCCTGGGACCGGAGGTCCTGCAGGACATTTCGTTCGCGCTCGCGCCCGGCTCGTTCCATTTCCTGCTCGGGGCGAGCGGCGCCGGCAAATCCACACTGCTCAGGCTGATGTACCTGGCGCTGAAGCCGTCCAGGGGCCTGATTTCGCTGTTCGGGCACAACATGGCCACCACCTCGCGCCGCCAGTTGCCGGCTCTGCGCCGGCGTATCGGCGTCGTTTTTCAGGACTTCCGGCTGTTGCATCACCTTTCGGCCTTCGACAACGTGGCCCTGCCGCTCAGGGTCGCCGGGGTGCGGGAGAACGAGATCCGCAAACATGTGGTCGAGCTGTTGACCTGGGTCGGGCTCAAGGACCACGTGAACATCCGTCCGACGATCCTGTCGGGCGGGCAGCAGCAAAGGGTGGCCATCGCCCGCGCCGTCATCGCGCGGCCCAAACTGCTGCTCGCCGACGAACCCACGGGCAACGTCGATGACCGGATGGCCATGCGGCTTATGCATCTGTTCGAGGAGCTCAACAAACTGGGAACCACCATCGTCATCGCCACCCATAACGAAACCCTGGTCAGGCGTCTTGGGCACCCCCGCCTGCGCCTCGACGCCGGGTGGCTGGACGCCGGCACGCCCGACCAGCAGGCCGCCGGCAAACCCGCGGCCGGTGTCTTCGCGGCGGCGACGTCCGGGTCGCGCGCGAAACAGAGTTCGGAAAGCGCCGCCTGAATGTGGGCCCGCCGCTCCGACCTGCCGCTCGACCATGACGCGCTGGGCCGGTTTTTGCCTTGGCTCATCGCCTTCATGGTCTATCTGGCGGCCCTGGCCCTGGCCGGGATGCTGCTCCTCAACGCCATGGCGGCGCGCTGGGACAAGGGGATGAGCGACACGCTGACGGTGCAGATCGCGCCCGCCGACAGCCCGGAAAAGGACGCCCAGCGGGTGCGCGCGACGCTCGGCATCATACGCTCGTTTCCCGGCGTGGCCCGGGCCCAGCCCCTCGACGAGGGACGGCTCATGGACCTTTTGGAACCGTGGCTGGGGCCGGGCGGCGGCGCCGAAGACCTGCCGTTGCCCCACCTCATCGACGTGAAATTGAAAACGGGCGCCCGCGTCGACGCCGCCGCACTGGCGAAGCGCCTTGCCGCGGCCGTGCCCGGCACCGCCGTAGACGACCACGGGGTTTGGCTGGAGCGGCTGATCCGCCTTGTCCGTACGGTGGAGGCCCTGGCCACGGCGGTGCTGCTGCTCATCGGCCTGGCCACCGCGGGCACCGTGGTGTTCACCACCCGCACCGGGCTGTCCATCCACCATGAGGCGATCGAGGTGTTGCACCTGATCGGCGCCCAGGACACCTACGTCGCCCGGCAGTTCGCCGGTCGCGCCCTGGCCATGGGCCTGCGCGGGGGCGTCATAGGGCTGGTTTTCGCCGTGCCCACGTTGCTCGGCATCGGCTACCTGGCAACGCGCATGCAGGCCGGCCTTCTGCCCGACGTCTCGCTGGATCCGCACCACTGGGCGGCCCTTGCCGGCCTGCCGCTGGTGGTGGCCGCCATCGCCATGGTGACCGCCCGCCTGACCGTGATGCGAACCCTGGCCCGGATGCTTTAGGACCCTCTATCACAATAGGATGACACGTGTGACGGCCATGGGTGGTCATTCGGCGAGGAGCGCGCCTCCACGTGACGGGGGCCCATCACGAGAGCCACGCGACGACGTCCGATGGCCACCCATGGCCGCCCGAAGGGTCGCTTTTCGCGCCTTTTGGGGGCGTCAGCGCCGCTTGACGATGTCCCGCATCGCCGGCGCGACGCGGCCTGCCCAAAAGACGCGAAAAGACGATCACACCTACCATCCAATAGTGATAGAGGGGACTGGCAATCCCATGCACGCCCTCGCCCACGAGCGGAACGGCCAGGCGGTTGCCGGGCCGACGGTGCACGGCCGATGGCGACCTTGACCTTCCGCCGCCGCCGGCGCGCCCGGCGGATCTTGGTATACCTGGCCATCGCCGCCCTGGTGGCCGCCGTCTCCTGGACCGCCGGCCTGTTCCGCTTCGCCGCCACCATTCCTGCGCACGTGGCGGACCCCGGCATCCGCACCGACGCCATCGTGGTGCTGACCGGGGGCAGCGGACGGCTGGCCGCGGGCCTGGAACTGCTGGCCGCGGACAAGGCCGGGAAACTGTTCGTTTCCGGCGTCTACCGCGGTGTGGACGTGGACACGCTTCTCGATCTGTCGCAGCGGACGCCCGACGAGATCAAGTGCTGCGTGGAGATCGGTCACAGTGCCGGCAACACCGCCGGCAACGCCGCCGAGACCGCGACCTGGGTAAGGGACCAGGGATACCGCAGCCTGCGCATCGTCACGTCGAATTATCACATGCCCCGGACCCTGTTGGAATTCCGCCACGTGCTGCCCGACGTCACGCTCGTTCCCCATCCCGTGTTCCCCGAGAACGTCAAGCAGGACCGCTGGTGGGCCTGGCCCGGCACCGCCAGTCTCATCATCAGCGAGTACAACAAGGTGCTTCTCGCGTGGACGGGCCATCTGGGCGACCGGTTGTTCGCCGGGAACGGGGCGCCGTGAGCCTTGTCATGCTTGCCCTGCGCTCGCTGCTGTTCAACCTGTACTACTTCGCCTCGTTCATGCTGGCGCCCCTGGTGCTGTGGGTGTGCCTGCCGTTGCCGCGGCCCTACATGCAAAGGGGCGTGCGCCTGTGGGTGCGGAGCCTGAACGTGGGCCTGGAATGGATCGCCGGGTTGACGTACGAGGTGCGCGGCCTGGAAAACGTGCCCGAGGGGGCGGCCGTATTCGCCTGCAAGCACCAATCGGCCTGGGAAACGACCGTCTTCTATGTCCTGGCCGACGACCCCTCCTACGTTCTCAAGAAGGAACTGCTCTTCCTTCCGTTCTGGGGATGGGTGGCGCGCAAGTGCAAGGCCATCGGCGTCGACCGCGCCGGCGGCATCGGCGCCCTCAAACGGCTGGTGAGGGATTCTTCGGCGGCCCTGGACGCCAACCGCCAGGTGATCATCTTCCCCGAGGGCTCCCGCATGGCGCCGGGAAGGACCCGGCCCTATTATCCGGGGATCGCCGCGATCTACGCCGCCACGGAAGCCCCGGTGGTGCCGGTGGCGTTGAATTCGGGTGTGTTCTGGGGACGGCGCCGGTTCCTCAAGCGGCCGGGGGTGATCACGCTCGAATTCCTTCCGCCCGTGCCCCGCGGCCTCGACCGCCGCGCCTTCCTGACCGAGCTGCAGGCCCGCATAGAGACCGCGTCCGAGCGCCTGAGGGCGGAGGCGGAAGTCAAGGTCGGCGCAGAATCCACGGGCGTCCGGACCCGCCCTTGACGGCCGCCGGGAAGAAGAAATGGGCGGACCGGCAGACCAATGGCCCTTGTGGGCAGATATGTGGACAAGATCGCGGCCGGAATCGTGAATTCCGGGGACAAAAACCCGCGATCCCCCGCCAGCCAAGGGATGGCGGGGGGACGCCGGCATGGGGAAAACTTCGTGGAAACATAACAAGAACAAATTCCTTGACGATGGGGACCCCGTTGCCCTACAGTGGATTCCGGAAAATCCATTGAAAACATTGGGTTTTCAGTGACTTTCGGACTTCCGGGAGGGCGGCGGGGGCGCCGCCCGGGGACCCGGCGCCGGCAGGGGCCATGATGGCAAAGGCAGCGTCTATTTCCCAACAGATTTGGGACATGAAATACCGTCTCAAGGGGGCGGACGGCGAGCCTGTGGACAAAACCGTCTCCGATACCTGGCGGCGGGTGGCCCGGGCCCTGGCCGAGCCGGAACGGGAACCGGCGGCCTGGGAGCGGCGGTTCTTCGAGGCCATGGAGGACTTTCGTTTCCTGCCCGGCGGGCGGATTTTTTCCGGGGCCGGCAGCGGACGCAAGGTGACCCTGTTCAACTGCTTCGTCATGGGCGACATCCCCGACGACATGACCGGCATCTTCGAGCACCTCAAGGAGGCGGCCCTGACCCTGCAGCAGGGCGGGGGCATCGGCTACGACTTCTCCACCCTCAGGCCCAAGGGGGCGCCGGTGCACGGTGTGGGGGCGGACGCGTCGGGGCCGCTGTCGTTCATGGACGTGTGGGACGGCATGTGCCGCACCATCATGAGCGCCGGCTCGCGCCGCGGCGCCATGATGGCGGTGATGCGCTGCGACCACCCGGATATCGAGGCCTTCATCGAGGCCAAACGGGAACCCGGGCGGCTGCGCATGTTCAATCTTTCGGTGCTGGTGAGCGACGCTTTCATGCAGGCGGTGAAGGAGGATGCGGCGTGGGAGCTGCATTTTGACGGCGTCACCCGCAAGAGCATTGCGGCACGGGACCTGTGGGACAAGATCATGCGCGCGACCTACGCCTGCGCCGAGCCGGGCGTCGTCTTCATCGACCGCATCAACCGCTTGAATCCGCTGTATTACTGCGAGCGCATCAATGCAATCAATCCGTGCGGCGAACAGCCGCTGCCCGCCTACGGCACCTGTCTTCTCGGTTCGGTGAATCTGGCGCGGCTGGTGTGCGACCCCTTCACCGAGAACGCGCGCGTCGACCCGGAGGCCCTGGAAAACCTGGTGGGCACCGGGGTGCGCATGTTGGACAACGCCATCGAGGTGTCCAGGTTCCCCCTGCCCCGCCACGAGCACGAGGCCAGGTCCAAGCGCCGCATGGGCCTCGGCGTCACCGGCCTCGCCGACGCCCTGATCATGTGCGGGGCCCGCTACGGCGGCCGCGAGGCGGTGCGGATGACCGAGGCGTGGATGAAGGCGATCCAGCGCGCCGCCTACATGGCCTCGACCGAACTGGCGGCGGAGAAGGGCGCCTTTCCCCTGTTCGACGCCGACAAATACCTGGCCGGCGAGGCCGTGGCGGGGTTGGACGAAGACGTGCGCCAGGCCATTACCGCCCACGGCCTGCGCAACGCCCTGCTCACCTCCGTCGCCCCGACGGGGACGATTTCGCTGTTCGCCGACAACGTGTCTTCGGGCCTGGAGCCGGTGTTCAGCTTCACCTACACCCGCCGCCTGCAGGCCGCCGACGGCAGCCGGCGCGAAGAGGAGGTCAGCGACTACGCCTACCGCCTGTTCCGGCGGCTGAACGGCGAGATCGCGCCCCTGCCCGACGCCTTCGTCGACGCCCAGGATTTACGCCCCAACGACCACCTGGTCATGCAGGCGGCGGTGCAGAAGTACGTGGACAGCTCGATTTCGAAGACCATCAACTGCCCGGAAAGCATCTCGTTCGAGGACTTCAAGGACATCTACATGCAGGCCTATGATCTGGGCTGCAAGGGCTGCACCACGTTCCGGCCCAACCAGATCACCGGCGCCGTGCTCGAGGCCGGCACGGGCTCCGGGAAGGGGCCCGGGACCGAACAGCACGAGCTGCCCCTCGAGGTGCCGGCGGCCAAGGCGCGGCCCAGGGACATCGGCGATTCCGGGTCCGTCGTCCACATGTTCCAGCCCCTCGACCGGCCCGAGGCCCTGCCCGGGGCCACCTACAAGGTGCAGTGGCCGGAAAGCGAACACGCCATTTACATCACCCTCAACGATCTCATCGACGATAACCGCCGCCGCCGTCCCTACGAGGTGTTCATCAATTCGAAGAACATGGAGCACTACGCGTGGACGGTGGCCCTGACGCGCATTATCTCGGCGGTGTTCCGGCGCGGCGGCGACGTCTCCTTCGTCGTAGACGAACTCACGGCCGTGTTCGACCCGCGCGGCGGCCACTGGATGGGCGGGCGGTACGTGCCCTCCCTGCTCGCCGCCATCGGCGAGGTCATCGAACGGCACATGATCGCCATCGGCTTCCTCCCTGCGCCGGGGACGCGGACCGGGGCCGAGGCCGCCGAAAAGCTGAAGGTGGTCGGCCTGGACGCGGGAACGGACGATGGAGCCGAGACCCACCGAGCGCCGTTCCGCCAGTGTCCCAAGTGCGGCCAGGCGAGCCTCATCCACCAGGAAGGGTGCGACATCTGCACGAGTTGTGCGTATTCCAAGTGCGTCTGAGGGAGCGCCGCCGCGTTCACCGCCGTTTCCCGGCCTTCGCCTCGGCCAACGCCAGGATGCGGTGCAGGGGGCCGTCCGGGATGCCCAATTGGTCCAGGTGCGCGATGGTGTTGCGCAGGTACTCCAGGCCCGAGCCCTCGAGCCCGTGCCCCGTCACCAGCAATTCCGCCGTCCGTTCGGGCTCCAGCCTGCCGGCGTACTGGCTGTGGTCCCGGCGGGCGAGGAAGACGTAGGCGGAGACCCGTTGCCCGTCCTCCAGCCGCACGTTCAGGAATTTCGGCGCATACACGCCCGTCACCAGCTCGCGCCTGTCCAGGTACGCCGTCACCGCGTCCGCGTTCTCCGCCGCCACGCGGAAGGCCCGGCCCAGGCAGGAGCCGCCCCGCTCCAGCCCGAGGACCAGGCCCGGGCGCTCCGGCGTCCCGCGGTAGCGGACGGAATAGACGCAGAGCGCCCGGTGGTACCCGCGCAACAGGGCCCGCCGCGCCTCCACGTGGGGAAAGTCCGGCCGCCACATGAGCGAGCCGTAAGCGAAAACCCAGATACCGTCCTCCGCGCAAAATGCCCCGAATCGGCGGCGAGGCTACCCCCTCGATCCCCGGCGCGCAACGCACTATAAAGGCTTCCTCCAGGTACCCTTTGTCGCCACCAGCCGCAGGATTTGCGCGACTCCGTCATGGCCCCGACCGGCAAGCGCCGCAGTCCGCCACCATGAGAGCCCTCAAGCCGGGGCTGACCGCCCTCGTGGTGCTGGCCGCCCTCTCCATCGCCTACGTGGTCTTCTGGTTGTTCATGGCCGGCGAGCTGCGCGACGGTGTCGCCCGCTGGTCCGAGGCGCGCCGCGCCGAGGGCTACACGGTGCTCTTCTCCCGGCTGCGCATCGGCGGCTTTCCGTTGGTCCTGCGCCTGGACCTGGAACGGCCGGGCCTGGGCGCGCCGGACGGGGAAATCCCGTGGACCTGGGAGGGCGAGCGGGCGGTCGCCGAGATGCGCCCGTGGAACCTGAGGCGCGTCGAGATCGGCCTGTCCGGCGCCCACACCCTGGGTCTCGTCGTGGCCGGCAGGCCGGTGACGTACACGGGCACGGTCGGGGGCCTCACCGGCGTGCTTGTCATGGCCGGCGCCTGGCCGTCGAGCGTCGAAATCCATATCAAGGATCTGGACCTTTCGACGGCCGACGGGGCCGAGCGCGTGGTGGTGAAGCGGGCCGACCTGACGGTGCGGCGCAAGGTCGGCAAAACGTCCGATGACCAAGGCTCCACCCTGGACGTACGCCTGCGGGCCGAAGACGTGCGCGTGCCGGAAAGGCTTTCGCTGCCGCTTGGCAACCACCTCGCCAGGCTGACGGTGGTGGCCGGCCTCCTCGGCCCCATCCCGGCCGGACCGTGGCCGCAATCCCTGGCCACGTGGCGGGACGAGGGCGGCACCGTGGAGGTGGAGCACCTCGGCATCACCTACGGGCCGCTGTCGGCGCAGGCCACCGGGACCGTGGCCCTGGACGGCAACATGCAGCCCATCGGCGCCTTCACGGCCAAGGTCCAGGGCTTTCGCCAGACCGTGGATGCGCTGAGGAAACGGGGCCTGGTGCGCCGCCGCGACGCCGTCACCGCCATGCTGGTTCTGGGGGCCCTTGCCAGGACCCCCGAAGGGGGCGGGCCGCCGACGCTCAACCTGGCCATCACCGTGCAGGACCGCACGCTCTTCGCCGGTCCCGTGCCGCTTGCCCGGTTGCCCGCCATCGAGTGGAAGGATTGGCCGCCGGCCCGGTGACGCCCCGGCGCATGGCGCGTGGCCCCCGGGCGGAATGTTTGCTAGGATCGCCGCATATGAGGTACCGGCGGACCATCGGTGCGGCCGTCGCCGTGGCGGCCCTTGTTTCCCTTTCCACCCCCAGCCCGGGCGGGGAGGAGGGTGTCGTTGCGCCCAAGCACACGCCGTTCCTCGCCGGGCAACTGCTGGTGGCGACCCAGAAGCTGGGCGATCCCCGCTTCGCCCACACGGTCATCTACATGGTCGACCACGACGCCAAGGGAGCCATGGGACTGATCGTCAACCGCGCCTACGGGGTCGGCCCCCTGGACAAGCTCCTGAAGGGGTTCGGCATCGAGGACGAGGATTTGGTCGGGACCATACGCCTGCACTATGGCGGTCCCGTGGACACGGGGCAGGGGTTCGTCCTCCACAGCGCCGATTACGAGGGTCCCGGCACGCGGGTGGTGAACAAGGAGATGGCGATCACCACCAAGCTGGAGGTGCTCAAGGCCATCGCCAAGGGAGAGGGACCCAAACGCAGCCTGTTCGCGCTCGGCTATGCGGGCTGGGGTCCGGGCCAGCTGGAGGGCGAAATCGCCCGCGACGACTGGGTGACGGCGCCGGCGGACCAGGACCTGATCTTCAGCGACGACCTGGAAAGCACCTGGGACCGGGCGATCAAGATGGCCGGCGTGGCGTTGTAGGGAACCCCGGCCCGGGTGAGTCCGACGGGAGGCGCCGCCATGGCGGCCCCCTGGTTCAAATCAATATCATACCAAGGGTCACTGATCATGACTCATAGAGATCGCGTAGGCGGCTCGTCGGGCAGGAGGAAAGTTTCAGGCGATGCGGCGCATCGTCGAAACTTTTCGACGCCCTCCGACGGGCCGCATACGCGACCGGAACGGCGGC
>JACZWD010000247.1 GCA_022572335.1 Pseudomonadota bacterium | reverse complement strand
GCGCCCGCTCGGTGTCGGCCAGGACAAGGGTGACCGTCGCCGCGCCGAGGGTCACGTCGCGCAGGATGGGCGGCGCCTCGGCAGGGTCAAGACGGCGGAAGATATCGAAGTCCGGATCCACGGCCAGGGCGACGGGGCGGGCTTCGGTGTAGAGTTCCTGATCGGTTTCCCGGCCTTCCAGGGCGACCGTGAAGCGGCGCTCCCCGGCGGCCGTGGTCACCGCCACCGGTACCTCGAGGGCGTAAGGCAAACCCTCCTGGGAGAGGGTGAAGGCGATGCGGAAGCGCCCTCCCGTTTTGTTCACCGTCACCGGGCCCAGGGTCAACCGGGGGGCGCCGGCGCGGCGCAGCCACTGTTTGAAGAATCCGCTCAAGTCCCGTCCCGAGGCCTCCTCGAAGGCCTGGCGCAGGTCCTCCCATCCGGCGGTGCGTCCCTTGTGTCGTTTCCAGAACCGGCGGATGGCGGTGTCGAACGCCGGCGACCCGAGCTGGTTGCGTAACATGTGGAAGACGAACGCCACCTTGCCGTAGCCGACGACCTGGGCGGCGTCGTGCACCTTGGCGGCAAAGTCCACCGCCGGCCGGTCACGCGCCGCCGGCAGGGCGGCGTAGGCGCGCAGCCACCCCAATCGCATCTCGCGCGCTTCCTTGGCGTCCCGTTTTTCAGCGTCGGCATAATCGGCCATGAAGGTGGTCAGGCCCTCGGCCCAATTCCCCGCCTCGTAGTCCACGAAGACGCCATTGCCCCACCAGGTGTGCAGCACCTCGTGGCCCAGCGAGCGACGGCGGACGAACGGCAGGCGCAGAACCCGGGCGCCGATGTAGGTCAGGCCCGGGTACCCCTGTCCCACCGGCAGCGGGCTGGAGACGATGTGGAAGGCGGACAACGGGTAGGCGCCGATCGACGCGTCATAGAGGTCGATGTAGCCGGCCGCGAGGTCCAGGTACGCCGCCGCCAGCGACGCGATCCGGGGGTGGAAGTACGTGCGCAACCGGATGTCACCGTGATCGCGCTCCTCGATCACGTATGGCCCGGCCATCAGCACCATCCCCGGGGACGGGACCTCGCTGGCGAAGACGGCGCGGTAGCGTTCCCCGGAGACCGTTTCCTCCACCAGGCGGCCGGGGACCACCACCCTTTGCGATCGGGGCACGTCCACGGCGATGCGGTAGGTGAAATCCGTGCCGGCGAGCCGGGGGTACCAACCGCCCGAATCCGGCAGGAAGCTGCCTTCCGGCGCCGCCACCGGCCGGTGAAAGCCGAGGCGGCGCGGCTGTGCGTCGGTTCGCCCCAGGCGGCCGGAGTATTCGAAAACCACCACGTGTTCCCCGGCGCTGCCCAGGTCGACGCGCCATGCGCCGTCGTGGCGCGCCGGGACGGCGCTTTTCCCGTCCACGCTCAACGCGCTCACCGTGAAGCTTGGGGCCAGGCGGAAGGCGACCGTTCCGCGGCCGTGCACGCGTATGCGATCCGTAACCGCGAGGCTTCGGCTCGCCGGGTCGAGGCGCACCTCCATGTCGTGGTGGAGCCCCGGCCCGCCGCCGTGGGCCGCCGCCGGGCCGGCCGCCGCCCAGGCCAGCACAACCACAACCGCGCCGGTGACGCGATTCATGGCTTGGGCGGGAACCTGGCGACGATGTCCACGGTCTCGGCGCCGCGCCTGACGCGCAGGGGCAGCCAGGTACCCGGCGCCTGGCGGCGGACGATGGCGATGAGGTCGCTGGCCTTGGAAACGGCCACGCCCGCCGCCTCGCGGATCAGGTCGCCGGGGGCCAGGCCGGCGGCCTCGGCAACGCTTCCCTCGATCACCTTCTTGACGCGCACGCCGCCGTCCCCGTCGCCGATGAGGACACCGAGCCTGGGCCTTTGCGGGGCGGCCGCGTCTGCCTGCGCGGCGAGGCCGAAGACGGCGTCGGCGACGGCCGGTCCCCCCGGCCGCGCCAGCTCCGAACACGCCCGCCCGGCATCCCAGGGCACCAGCACGGCCGTGCCGGTGACGCCCAGGTCCGCAAGTTGACGGGGAATGCCCCAGCCGTATTCCGTGTGGCCGAGGCCGACGATGCCCACCACCAGCGGCCGGCCGCCGCCGCGCCGCGCCGCGGCCAGGGCCTGGGCCATGGCCCTGTCCCAGGTGATCTGGGCCTGGACGAAGCGGCGGAACGCGGGGTCGTCCCGGTCCGGCAATTCCGTGGCCGCGTCATCGTGGTCCCGGTACGCCCGGGCCAGAAAGTCCAGGTATGCGTCCGCGGCCGGCGCCGGGTCGTCCACCCCCTGGCGCGCGTCCACCGGCACCGCCGGCCAGCCGTCCTTGCGGATACGCTTGATCAGCGCCTGGTCGACGTTGAGGGCGACCATGGGGATGCGGTGCAGACGGGCAAACTGGAACAGCCCCATGTAGAGGCCGGCGTCGAACCGCCAGACCTCGTCCCACCGGGAGTCCTCGAGGAACCGTTTCTCGCTCAGGCCTCCCCGGGTCCAGGCGTCCAGCGCCGGCTGGACGCCGCGGGGGAAGGACTCGAAGCCCAGCACAATGTTGGGGTTCCGCCCGTGCAGGGCGGCGATGGTGTGAAGCTGCCAGCGGTGGTGCTCGGCGCTGGTGTGCACTTCGCCGAGGAGGACCACCGGACGCTGCGCCATCCCGGCGATCAGGTCGGCGTGGCCGATCGGGCTGTCGCGTGCCGGGTCCAGCCACTGGCCCGGCGGCACGCAGACCTCCGCCGCCGTCCCCGCGGCGGGGGCGGCGGCGACGGCGGCGGCCAGGACCGGCCCGGCAAGGGGCGCCAGCCATTTGCCCATCCGTCTCTCGCATGATCGTTACGCGGCAGGGGCGGATGCCAAGGATGCCCGAGAATCATCGCCGACGAAAGCGCCAAAGACCCTAGTTGTTTAGTCCCTAAGTGTGATGGCATCGATTATACTGATCCATCAACACGGGAGGTCCTATGGGACAGATACTACACGGCAGCGCCAAGACCACGCACGCGATCAGAGCGGCAATACAGCG